>JBKJOI010000857.1:0-14033 GCA_046595695.1 Haliangiales bacterium
CCGCGTGGCTGAAGCCGAGCGAGGGCAAGCGCGCCGGCTCGGCCGGGGCCGTCGCCCGCGGCGCTCGCGCGCGGCGGCGCGCCCGCGGCCCCGGCCGAGCCGGCGCGCTTGCCCTCGCTCGGCTTCAGCCACGCGGCGACGCTGGTGGGCGGTGGCGGCAGCGGCGAGCCCGCGCTCTCGATCGCCAACCCCGCGCAGACGCCGCCGCTCTCGCCGAGCAGCCCGGAGCCGATCGGCCTGCGCTACGAGCGCCGCGGCCTGCTCGGCGCCGGCGGCATGGGTCACGTGCACGAGGTCTACGACGCGGGCCTGGGCCGGCGCGTGGCGCTGAAGACGCTGCACGGCGCGCTGGTCGGCAACGAGGCGGCGGTGCGCATGCTCGAGCGCGAGGCGCAGCTGACCGGCAGCCTCGAGCACCCCAACATCATCCCGATCTACGACGCGGGCACGCACCCCGAGCTGGGCCCGTACTACGTGATGCGGGTCGTCGATCAGCCGTCGCTCGAGATCGTGCTCGGCGAGCTGCGCGCCGGCACGCCCGCGTACGTCGCCGCGTACACGCTCGGCAAGCTGCTGCGCTACTTCATCCAGGTGTGCCTGGCGGTCGACTACGCGCACAGCCGCGGCGTCGTGCACTGCGATCTCAAGCCCGCGAACATCCTGCTCGGCTCCTTCGGCGAGGTGCTGGTGGTCGACTGGGGCCTGGCCGCGCGCGAGGGCGACGGCGCGCGCCACCTGGGCGGCACGCCCGGCTTCCTTTCGCCCGAGCAGCTGCTCGGCGGCGACGCCATCGACGCGCGCACCGACGTGTTCGCGCTCGGCGCCGTGCTCTACGAGATCCTGTGCCTCGAGCCGGCGTTCCCGCCGACCACGACCAGCCAGATCGTCGACGCGATCGCCAGCCAGCGGCCGCTGCTCGAGCCGCCGCCACCGCCGGGCACGCGCCGCGCCGATCGCACCGTGCCCGCCGAGCTCGAGGAGATCTGCCTGCAGGCGCTCGAGCTCGAGCCGGTGTGCCGCTTCCCGTCGGCGAGCGCGATGGCGGCGGCGCTCGAGACCTTCCTCGAGGGCACGCGCGAGCAGACGCGCCGGCGCGCGCGCGCCGACGAGCTGGTCGGCCGCGGCGATCAGCTCGCCGAGGATCATCACGAGTCCCTGCAGACGCGCCCCGAGCGTCTCGAGGAGCTGCGCGGGCTGCGCGCCAGCGTGGCGCCCTGGGAGCCGCTCGCGCGCCGGCGCGAGGTCTGGGACGCCGAGGATCGCCTCGCCATCATGGACGCGCTGGGCGTGCGCACGCTGCAGGCCGCGGTCGCCGCCTACGAGCAGGCGCTCGAGGAGGTGCCGGGCCATCCCGCGGCGCGCCAGGGCCTGGCGATGCTCTACTTCGGCCAGATGCAGCGCGCGCTCGACCGACGCGACGAGCTCGAGCGCATCTACTTCGAGGAGCTGGTCAAGCAGTACGACGATCGCGAGCTCGCCAGCGTGCTCGCCAGCGAGGGCACGGTCTCGATCGCGACCACGCCGGCCGCCGAGCTGCGCCTGGCCCCGATGGAGGAGCGCGACCGCCGCCTGCTGCCGGCGCGCGCGCGCGTCTACGGCGCGTCGATGTCCCGCCAGCTGAGCCTGGGCCCCGGCAGCTACCTGGCCACGGTGCGCTTCGCCGACGGCCACGAGGCGCGCCTGCCGCTGCTGGTCAAGTACGGCCACCACGTGGAGCTCTCGGTGAGCCTGGCGCAGGTCAGCGCGCGCGTGCCGGGCGAGATCTTCGTGCCCGGTGGCCCGACCCTGATCGGCGGCGACGACGCCACCCCCGAGGGCCGCGAGCTGCGCGAGGTCCACGTCGAGCCCTTCTACATCGACGAGCGGCCGGTGATCTTCGACGAGTACCTGGAGTTCCTCGCCGAGCTCGTGGCGCGCGGCGACACCCGCGTCGATGCCTACTTGCCGCGCTCCGGTGACGGCATGCCCTACTGGGTGCGCTCGCGTGGATCCTTCCTGCCCTCGCGCGTCGCCGAGTTCGGCGTCGACGCCGCGACGCTCCGTCAGCTACCGGTCTTCGGCGCCGACCTCGCCGCCGCGAGCGCCTACGCCGAATGGCGCGCCGCGGTCACCGGCCTGCCGTACCGCCTGCCCGGCGAGCTCGAGTGGGAAAAGGCCGCGCGCGGCGTCGACGGCCGCGCCTACCCCTGGGGCGAGCGCTTCGAAGGCGCCTTCTGCAAGATGCGCGAGTCGCGCCCCGGCCAGCCCGTCCCCGAGCCTCCCGGCGCCTTCACCGCCGACGTCTCGCCCTACGGCGTGCGCGACACCGCCGGCGGCGTCGCCGAGTGGGTCGTACCCGAACAGGCCGATGCCGGCGCCGTGACCCGCGGCGGCGCCTGGTGCGACTGGCGCTCCGAGTGCCGCCTGGTCACCCGCCGCGTGATGCGCGCCAGCGAGCGCTCCGCGCGCATCGGCTTCCGCCTGGCCCGCGGCGCGTAGCTCAGAACTCGTCGCTCAGAAAATGATCTCCTCGAACAGCCGCGACAGCTCCTTCGTCAGCTCGTTGATCCCCTGATCCTTCGAAAGATACAGATCCGCGCCTGCATTCAGCGCGAGCGTCTGCAGCTCGAGCCCCTGCGCGCTCGAGAAGATCACGATCGGCACCGACTCCATGGCCAGGTTCCGCCGCAGGTAACCGCAGAACTGATCCTCGGGCGCTCCCGGTATGCGCGCCTCGGTCAGCAGCAGATCCGGACGCCGCTCGCGCACCAGCTCGGTCAGCTCGGGGACCGTGCCCGCGACGCGGACCTGGTGGCCCTCGGCCTGGATCGCCAGCGCCAGCAGCTCGCGCGTGATCTCGTTGTCGTCGAGGACGATCACGTCGCGGCAGATGACCTCGGCCTCGGCCACGCCGCCCAGGTGCCCGACCAAGTCGCGCAACCCGTGGGCCATCTGCGCGAGCGACTCGAGCCCGATTCGCTCGGCGTGCTCCTCGAGCGCCGCCAGCTCGGCGCGGACGACGCGCGCGGCACGATCGCGCGGCAGGCCGCCCGCGCTGACGAGCGCCGCGAGCAGCTCGACGCGCCGACCACACGCCTCGAAGAGCGCTTCGAGGCGTATCCGGTCAGGGAATCCCGTCAACACGTCTACCGTTCGGTTCACCAAGGCCTCACTCACACGGGCTTGAGCTGCAGTAGGTCGTCGTCCCTCACGAACACCTTGAGGGCATCGAAGCTGGTCTTCTGCCAGCGCAGCTTCCGGTCGTACAGCAGGCGCAGCCGCACGCGCTTCTCTCTCGCGTCCTTGATCAGCTCGATCACCGCGGCGATCGTCGACGAGTTGAAGTACTCGAGGTCGCTGAAGCGCATGTCGACGCCGGGATCCCCAGCCGCGCCCAGGATCCGCGCGAAGTACGGCTGCAGCACCTTGTCGGGGTAGCGCTCGTTGCTCCGGCCGCGCCACACCACCTCGAGCCGGCCGTTGTCCGCGCGCGCGACGTCGATGGTCAGGTGCCCCGCCTCGAGCCGTTCGATGCTTGCGTCGCCCATCCTTTTTGCCTCCTCCGCGCCTACGCCCGCGCTGGAACGTCGCCGCCCAGATAACGCAGCACCAGCACCGTCACGTCGTCATCCTGCTCCGGGCCGTGCGCCGCGAGCTGCGTCAGCAGCTCGTCCACGATCGCCGCCGGGCCGCGCTCTGCATGGCTGAGCAGGAGCTCGTGCACGCGCTCGAAGCCGAACATGCCGTCCTTCCCGACGCCCGGGTACTCGACGATGCCGTCGGTCATGAGCAGCATCGTGTCGCCGACCTGCAGCTGGAACTCGGTCTCGGGCACGAGATCCGGGGTGACGTGGTCGAGCACGCCCAGCCAGACGCCGGCGAGCTCGACCTCCTCGATGCTCTTCTTGCTGGCGCGGTGGATCAGCGCGGGCAGGTGCGCGCCGACCGCGCGGAAGCGGCCGCCGCCCATGTCCTCGAGCAGCGCGAAGGTCATGTAGAGGCGCAGGTCCATGCGCTCGAGGTTGTGGCGCAGGCAGCGGTTCATCGCCTGGTAGAGCGTGGCCAGCGGCGCGTCGGGGCGGGCCTCGAGCGTGCCGACCAGGCTGGCGCGCGCCATCATCATGGTGAGGCCGGTGGTGACGCCGTGGCCGGACACGTCGCCGATCGCCACCAGGCGTCGGCCACCATCGGTGCTGATGACGTCGTAGTAGTCGCCGCCGACCTCGGCGGCCGGGTTCATGAGCCCATGCACCACGAAGCCGGGCAGGGTGGGCTCCTTGGGCAGGAGCAGCTTCTGGATGTCCTGCGCGACCTCCATCTCGGCGAACATGGCGTCGCGGGCGCCGCGCAGCTCGATGCGTGCGCTGCGCTCGTCGAAGAACAGCTGGCAGAGCACGCGGTTCAGGACCACGCCGATGAAGGTCAGCTCGCCGAAATAGATGAGGTTGTTGACCAGCTCGGGGTCCGCGGTCGGATTGCCGAACGTGATCCACGACGACAGCACATAGCTGCCCATGACCGCGAGCGAGGTGAAGATGATCCAGCGCGCGTCGGCGGGGAACAGCGCGGTGAACGCGAAGTAGATGAGGAAGAAGGCGAACAGGAAGCTGCCGCCGCTGGTGCGTCCGAGCGACATGATCGCCGAGCCGGTCGGCCCGAAGACGCCGCCCACGAGCAGCAACATGGCGAGGTGGTAGTGCTTGTGGTACCAGCCACGCCCGACCGCGACCCGGTGCAGCAGCACGGTGCCGATGGCGGCGGCGATGATCCAGCTCGCGATGACGATCTGGTGGCGCGCGGTGAAGTAGATGAACGTCAGGCACGCGGTCGGCATGACGATCACCGAGATCCAGATGAGCACCGCGGTGCGCTGCAGGATCACCTCGCGCTGCGCGTCGATGAGCTCCTCGCGGTGCGGCCCGTGCAAGTGGCCACGCAGGGCGTCGCGCACGATCTGCACCACCAGGCCGAGGCCGTGGCGCGGCGCGCCGGCTGCCTCGGCCGCCGCGGCTCCATCTTTGCGCCTGGGCACCGGACGCGGCTTGGCCGCCAGCCTCGTGGCGCTCGTGCTCGGGTCGTCGGTCGGCTTCTCGTTCACGGCTCTAGTCGTCATGGTCTTGGGCTCATGGTCTTGCGCTGTAAAGACTCACAGGTAGCTGCGTCCGAAACCGCCGTCGACGGTGAGGATCTCTCCGGTGACGTTGCGCGCGAGCGGGCTGCACAGGTACGTCACGCTGTCGGCGACCTCGCCCAGCTCGACCGCGCGGCCGGTGGCCGAGCGCTTCGCCTGCACGGCGCGCGTGCCCTCGGCGGCCTTGGCGCCGATCACGCGCAGCGCGCCATCGGTAGCCAGGAACGAGCTCGCCACCGCGTTGACCAGGATGCCTTCGCGACCCAGCTGCATGGCCAGGTAGAGCACCGCTGACTCGAGCGCGGCCTTGGCGATGCCGGCGACGTGGTAGCCGGGCGTCATGCGGTGGCTGCAGCCCGAGGTCAGCGCGACCACCCGCGGCGACGGGCTGCGCGCGAGCAGCGGGCGCGCGTGCTTGCACGCGGCGATCAGTGACCAGGCCGACAGCGACATCACGCGCTCGAAGTCGGCGCGCGCCACGTCGACGAGCGGTCGCGCCAGCAACTCGGCGGGCACGCCGACCCAGGTGTGCACGAGGAAGTCGAGCGGCGCGCTGTCCTGGCTGAGCACCGCGAACGCACCGGCCAGGCTGGCCTCGTCGTCGATGTCGACGCCGTGGACGGGCGTATCGATCGAGGCGGCGAGCGACGTCACCTGGGCCAGGCGGTTGGGCCGGCAGGTGATCGACACGCGCGCGCCGTGGCTGCGCAGCGCGCGCGCGACGTGCCACCCGATACTGTTCTCTCCCGAGACGCCGAGGACAACGCCGCGGCGGCCGGCGAGCAGGCTGCTCGTGGTCGAGCTCGAGCTCGAGCCGGTCGTGGTGTTCGTCGCGTTCGTCGCGGTCATCGCACGCCACCTTCCTTGGCCGCCGCTGCGGGTGGGAACCACGCCGCCATCGACTCGATCCCGCTCTTCTCGTACTCGCGGATCGCCTTCTGCACGTGCGCCGCTGCCTCCGCGGCCGGTACGCCGCCGGTCCACATGGCCAGGCGAGCCACAGCCTCCATGATCTTCTCACTGGCGACGCCGATGTGCAGCAACGTCTTCGCAAACATGCATGCAGGTGCGTAGGCGCGCTGCGCGCACAGCACAACCATGCCGAGCAGGTAGTTCTCCTCGATGGACAGGTGGCGCGTGTCGGACTCGAGCACGTGGTACCCGTGCAGCATCTCGCGCAGCGCCGGGCTGTCGAGCCGGTCGACGAAGCCGTCGTGGCGCGCGCCGGCGCCGGCGCCGAAGATGCCGTCTAGATAAGCGTGCGAGCGGGTGCGCAGATCGTCGCCGTCGTCGTCAGGGGCGGCCATGGGTCTCCTCAGCGCGCCTGTCCGCGCGGCAAGAGCGTCATCTCGGTCACGGTCACGTGCGCCGGGCGTTCCAGGGTCCACGTGACCGCCTCGGCCACGTCGTCGGCCGACAGCCACGCCGGCACCTGCTCGCGCAGCTTGCCGAGCATGGTCGCGAAGCCGGCCACCTTGTCGTAGATCGGTGTGTCCACCAGGCCGGGCGCGATCAGGGTGACCGCGGTGCCCTGCGGCGCGAGCTCGAGGCGCAGCGCGCGCGTCCACTCGTCGAGCGCGGCCTTGCTGACCGCGTAGGGTCCGAAGCGCGCCGCGGGCAGGAAGCGCGTCACCACCGACGACACGTTCACGACGTGCCCGCCGCACAGCCGCGTGCGCAGCCCGGAGGTGAGCTGGATGGCGCCCAGGACGTTGGTGTCGAAGAGGCGCCGCCAGGTCTCGTCGTCGAGCCCGGTGGGCGTCTCGTAGACGCACTCGGCCGCGTTGTTGACCAGTGCGTCGACGCGGTCGTGCTGCCGGCCGATGCTGTCGATGGCGCGCGCGATCTCGGCCGGGTGTGCCAGGTCGGCCACCACCGGCGTGAAGCCGCCCGCGGCGGCCGCCGCCTGCAGCCGCTCCGCGCTCCGGCCCAGGCCGACCACCTGCCAGCCACGCGCGACGAGCCGCGTCGCCAGCTTAGCGCCGATGCCCGACGTGACGCCCGTGATCACCGCGGTCCGGCCGCTCGCGCTCTGGACGTCGCTGCCGCCGCTCGCCATCAGTAGGTCCCCATCCGGTAGAGCAGCGCCGCGGCGTACCAGCCGGTCCCGGTGGTCGGCGACAGCACCAGGTCGCCCGGCTTGAGCTTGCCTGCGGTCACGAACTGTTCGAGCGCCACCGGGATCGCCGCCGACGACACGTTGCCGACGCGGTCGAAGTTGGACAGCACCTTCTCCGGGCTCACCTTGAGGCTCTTGATGAGCGTGGCCTGGATGCCGGCGGTGCCCGAGTGCGGCACCACCCAATCGACGTCCTTGATGGTGAGCCCGGCGCGGTCGAGCAGCGCGGTCGCCGGCTCGGCGAAGCTGCGCGCGGCCAGCTCGTTCAGCTCCTTCTGCGGCATGTGCGTCTTCACCCAGCCGTTCTGGTCGATCTCCATGGCCTCGTGCAGGCTGCCGTCGGTCTGCAGCTCGTAGTCGAGGATGTGCGCGCCGTGGCCGGCGTCGCGCTCGAGCACGACCGCGCCGGCGGCGTCGCCGAAGATGAGCGACGACTTGCTGCGCGGGCGGCCGCGCTGCGAGGTCGTCTCGGCCGCGACCACGATGGCCTTACCGTAGCGAGGCGCGCGCAGGAACGAGTGCGCGATGGCGACGCCGTAGACGAACCCGGCGCAGGCGGTGCAGATGTCGAAGGCGATGGCGCGCTTGGCGCCCAGGAGGTACTGCACGCGCGGCGCGAACTCGGGGATGAAGCGCCGCTGCGTCCAGTTGGCCAGGATGATGAGATCGATCGAGCGTGGCTCGAGGCCGGCGTGGGCGAGCGCGCGCCGCGCCGCCGCGGCCGCCATCTCGGCGATGCCCTCGCCCTCGTTGGCGTCGGCCCAGCCGCGCCGGTGCACGCCGATCCGCTCCAGCTCCGCGGGCTCGAGTGGCTTCTCGAGCGCCGGCAGCGTCTCGTTGGTGTGCATCGTTCGCGGCAGATACACGCCGATGCCGGTCATGAACACGTCGCCCATCCGATCTCCCTTCATCACGCGTGGTAGAGCGCGCCTGCGCCGTTCAAGCCCGCTCCGACGGCGACCGACAGGACCAGGTCGCCCTTCTTGATGGTGCCGCGCGCGCGCTCCTCGGCCAGACAGGCCGGGATGCTCGCGCTGCCCGCGAAGCCGGTGTGGCTCGCGTTCCACAGGAGCTTGGCTCGCGGCCACGCGAGCGCCGCGCGCAGCCCCTCGATCACGCCCGCGTGGGTCTGGATCGGCAAGAGCCAGTCGACGTCGCCCGCGCTCAGCTTGTTGCGCTCGAGCAGCTCGCGCGCGCAGCGCACCAGCAGGTCGTGCACGGCCTCGCCGGCGCGCGAGCCGCGCATGATCGTCGAGGCGCCATCGGGGCCGATGCCGACCCAGCCGAGCTTGTCGCCCTCGGTGTGCGCGACGTGGTCCAGGATGCCGCGCCTTGGCGCGCGCACCGACGGCTGCAGGATCGCGACACCCGCCGCATCCGACATGATGAAGCAGAAGCTCGAGCGGTTGGTCTCGGCGACCGCGAAGCGGCTGCCCTGCTCGGTGGCCACGATCAGCGCGGCGCGGAAGTCTCCGGTGCGCAGCATGGAGTCGGCGATCTGCAGCGCGCGCAGGAAGCCGGTGCAGTAGGTCGCCTTCACGTCGAAGCCGAGCGCGCCGTTCCGGCCCAAATGGTGCACCAGCAGCGGTGCGAGGTCGGCCATGCCGGCGTTCTCGCGATCGGGTGGCTGCAGCACCGGCATGGTCGTGCCCGAGGCGACGATCACGAGATCGATCTGCTCGCGCAGCCCGGGCGCGTCGGCGAGCGCGCGCTCGGTGGCGTCGCGCGCCAGGGTCCAGGTGTTCTCCTCGGCGGTGCACCAGGTGCGGGTCAGCACGCCAGTCTGCTCGGGCAGCGCGGCCGCGTCGGGCAGCGCGAAGCGGCAGCGCGCCAGGAACGTCGGGCCGTCGACGAGCTCGGACGGGTACGCCCAGCCGGTAGCGACGATCTCACTTTGCTCGTGCATGAACTCTCTCCTTCTCGGTAGCCGCCACGGGCGGGTGCGTCGACGACGGCGACGGCGAACGTGACGGGGCCGCGGCGTCGCGGCGTGGGCGACCCGCGCCACCGTCGGGATCCAGGAGCTGCAGCAGCTCGAGCTCGGCGTCGGTCGGTGGCTCGGCCAGGAGCGGCTCGAGCGCACCCACGGGCTCGAGCGGCCACGGGCAGGAGCGCTGCAGCGCGGCGAGCGCGTCCGCGGCGCGCTGGCCCGGGGTGGCCAGCAGCACGGCCACCCGCCAGGGCGCGCCGGCGCCCGCGCGCACCAGCACCGCCTCGTCGGTGACCACGGCGCTGACGCGCAGGCCCGGGCTGGTCACGTAGTCGACCGCGTCGACCAGCCGGCCCGGCCCCGAGCGCATCACGACGATCACCTCGGCGGCGGCCGCGGCCACGTCGCTCGCGCCGCCCGAGCCGACCAGCTCCTGGCCGCCGGCACGCGTGCTGTTGAGGTTGCCGTGCACGTCCACCTGCGCGGCGCCGAGCACGCCCAGGCAGTCGGCGCCCGCGCCGCAGGCGAGCGCGCCCAGCACGGTGTCGATGTCGCTCAGGCCGCGCGCGCGCGCGACGTTGTCCCAGGCGAGCAGGAATGGGCTCGTACCCGGCCCGCAGTCGAGGTCGTAGAGGCCGGTCTCGACCAGCACAGCCACCTCGTGGCCGGCCGCGGCGAGCGTCTGGCGCGCCAGGCGCGAGGCCAGGAAGCCCTGGCCGATGCCGGCGAGCAGCGTGCGATGCCCGGCGGCGCGCGCGCGCGCCGCGATGTGGCGCGCGGCCGCGATCACCAGCCGATCGATCGCGCTGTCGCCGCGGCGCGCCGGCAGCGCCTGCACCGGCGCGGGCGGCGGCGGGTCAGGTGTCAGCTTCACCGTCGATGACAGCATGGCCAGGCGCAGCGGCCCGACCCGGCCGCGGTAGCTGTCGGCGCCGTCGTCGGGCGGCTCGTCGGGGTGGCCGATGAGCGCGTCGATCTCGCGCTCGCGCCGGGCCGAGGGCGGTTCGGCGGCGAGCTCGGCCCAGCGCCCGTAGTGATCGAAGTCGTCGCGGTAAATGCGCGTGTCGAGCGCCGGGATGGCGTAGTGCGGCTGCGGGTGCGCGCCGAACGGCTCGACGCAGATCGCGCGGATGCGGTGGCGCGGCAGGAGCACCAGATCCGGGTGCAGGCGCGCCAGATCGCCGTGCACGAAGCGCTCGACGGTGACCACGACGCCGGCCTTGGCGCCCAGCGCGCTCCACAGGCCCTCGCCGCGCGGCGCCGACAGGCACACATTGCCGTGCTCGTCAGCGACCGCCGCGTGCACGAAGGTCACGTCGGGACGCAGCGCGCGCACCAGGCCGATGCTCGTGCCCGGGTTCGCCGGATCCGGGATCTCCATGAACTGCCCGGCGGCGGCGAGCTCGGCGCCCAGCGTGGTGCCGCCGAGCGAGCGCGTGACGCCCCACTCCTGGCCGAGCGCGCCGGCGCGCAGCGCGGTCACGTAGGTGAGCAGCGACCAGTGCTCGATGCTCGCGCCGCGCGCGGCCAGCCGCGCGTACAGCGGGTTCGGGCGCGGTCCCGGGTAGTTGTCGCCGAAGAAGCAGGCGAGATAGCGCCGACCCAGGCCGAGCACGCCGAGCAGGTGCGCGGTCGAGTGGAAGCCGCTCGTCGACAGCGTGAAACCCGGGTCCTTGCCGCGGAAGGCGCGCGCGACCGCGCGGATCGCGGCGTTCGAGCGGCTCGGCGTCGACGCGAAGTGCAGGTGCAGGCCGGGCTCGACCAGCAGGCGCACCGCTTCCGACAGCGGCAGGTACGGCGGCACGCTGCTCGGCTGCGGCCCGGCCGGCGCGGTGGTGCCGTGCATGACGACTGGCCGCATCAGGCCGCCTTCTGCGCGCGCCGGCGCGCCTTGCGCGCCTCGCCCTTGTCGGGGTTGGCGAGCAGCAAGGCCGCGTGCTGGCCACCGATGCCGAAGCTCTGCGCCACGCCGACGTCGCACTCGCGCGCCTCGCCGCTGCCGCCGTGGTTCATGCCGTGGACCACGCGGGTCGGGTCGATGTTGGCGGTGGGGATCACATGCCCCTCGCTGATCATGAGCGCGGCCACCGCGATGTTCAGCGCGCTGGCAGCGCCGAGCAGGTGCCCGTAGATGGGTTTCGTGGACAGCAGCGGAACATTGCTGACGCGCTGATCGAAGAGCCGCTTCATCATCGCGATCTCGGCGAGGTCGCTCATCACGACGCCGTTGCCGTGACCGACGACGAAGCTGACCCGCTCCAGGTCGGTGCGCGTGGCCAGCAGCAGCGCCTGGACCAGGCGCGCCGGCAGCCGCCCGGTGGTGTCGAGCGCGGTCGGGTGCTCGCCGTTGTTCATGTAGCGGTAACCGGTGAGCAGCGCCAAGATGTTGGCGCCGCGGCGCTCGGCACGGCTGCGCTCCTCGAGCAGCAGGGTGACCGCGCCCTCGCCGAAGGCGTTGCCGCTGTGGCCGACGTACGGCTTGACCGCGCGGTGCGCGTCCTCCTGCTCGCGGCTGAGCAGGTCGGCGTCGCGATACATCTGATAGATGGGCGCCGACAGCGCCGAGTCGTGGCCGGAGGCGAGCGCGACCTCGATCTCGCCCGAGACGATCTCGCGGTAGGCGTGGCCGATCGCGATCGCACCCGAGGCGCACGTCGACGAGAAGGTGTAGGTCGGGCCGCGCACCTTGAAGTTGATCGCGGCGAGCGTCGCGGCGCTGCCTGGCATGCCGAAGACCAGCTCCTTGTGGCCGTAGCGGCCTTCGGAGGGGCGCGTCTCCTCGGTCTTGATCCACTCGTACCAGGCGTCGAAGGAGCCTCGTGACGTGCCGTCGAAGATGCCGATGCTGGAGGGCGTGAGCGTCGAGAGATCGAGGCCCGCATCGACGAGCGCGCACATGCACGAGGCCATGTAGAGCTGCTGGTCACGCGTGTAGCGCCGGAAGTAGCGCGGGCTCAGGTGCGCGAGGTAGCGCGCCGGATCGAAGTCGTGAATGCGACCCACCGGCCACACCGCCGGATCACCCGTCGGCACCGCCTCGAAGGTGAGCTGCGAGTCGCCGCTGACCATCTGCCGCCATAGCTGCTCGCGGTTGTCACAACCGGGCAAGATCACGCCAATGCCCGTGATGGCCACTTCTCGCATTCGAACGCCCCCTGCGCCTTGCTTATCTCCGTCGGAGGTCGCATGACGCAATGATGGTTACTAATGCAGTGTAGAATGCCGTGTCAAGTGACGCAACATCTCATTCGCACAGGTGATCTGGAGGAGGAGTAGGCGAGCCGGAGAGGGCTGCGCAGGTGCGCGCAGAGGCGCGCCAATCGGCGCCTGAGCGTCCTGCTTACACGAGCAACTGGGCAGTCACGCGCAGCGAGTTGTTGATGATCTCGGCGCCGAGTCGGCAATTGCCTTCGTAGGCAATGCGTACCAGGCCGAGCTTGCTGCCCGACGGGTTCTGCCCGATCTGTTCGGCGATCTCGAGCAGCCGCGCCTTGTACGCCTCATCGGGAGAAGGGAACTTCTCCATCCAGGTGAGCGTCTTGAGCACCTCCGTCGCGCCACCGTCACCGGCGCGCACCGGGTTCTCGACCGAGACGTGGGCGTGGTTGCCCTCGCCCCACACGCGCAGGCGAAAGCGGTGATCGTCACCCGACCAGTCGCCGTACTTGACCGCATTCTCTAGCAGCTCGCCGGTGACCATGGCCAGCGCGTGGCAGCCCTCGATGTCGCTGAACACCGCCGAGAAGCAGCTCTGGACCGAGGTGCGCAGCAGGTCGACGTTCGACCACTCGCTGCGTACCGGGAGATCGATGTAGAAGTTGAAGTTTCCCATGGCTTCCTACGCTGCCCTCAGCTCGAGGAGGTCGTCCTTGGCGAACACGCGCAGGGCGTCGAAGCTGAGCTTCTGCCACTTGAGCGCCTGCTCGTACACCAGCACCAGCTTCACGCCGCGCGCGCGCGCGTCCTGGATGAGCTGGATGATCGACGTGATGGTCGACGAGTTGAAGTGCTCGAGCTTCTCGAAGCGCAGCTCGACGGGCACGCGCTGCGTCGAGGCCTGCGCGAGGACGGTGCCGAAGTACGGCCCCAGCACCTTGCCCGGGTGACGGTCATTGCTCTTGCCCATCCAGACCAGCTGGATGGGGGATGGCGGCTCACCGCCCATCGCCTCGATGTGTAGATCGCCGGCGTTCAGGTTCTGCATCACGAGATCCCCTCCGTACCGCTCACTGGAGCAGCCACGGTTTCACAATGAGGCAGACCTCATCGTCGGATCAAGAAGGCAAGCACCTGTAATGGCCACACCTAATTGGCATTCACGCATGGCATTCAGGCACCATCGATAATGATGGTCTGCTGGTGCGAACGACCCGGGTCTGCTCGACCTGTTTGGGTCTGCTCGACCTGCTCGGGTCGGTCCGACCCATGGTGAAACCCTACCCAAGGCGCGCGACCGACATGGGGCACGCGCCCGGCGCCCCGCTCGCCCCCCCTTGCGCTGCACTCGGGTTGTTCGTGTATGCTGCCGGCGCGCAAGAACCTGGAGGAGGTCGCGTGGCCGACATAGACGTACCCGTACAGCGGTTGCGGTTCGGGCAGACCCAGAGGCGAGACATCTGGTGGGTCCAACCACTGGTGGTCTTCATCATCCTGAGCTCCTTCCTCACGTACGCCACCTGGGCCGCGTTCCAGAATGGCTACTACCACCACGGTAACTACCTCTCACCCTTCTACTCTCCGGAGATCTGGGGTAGCTCACCGCATGCCCTGCTCGGTCCCAAGCCGGGCTGGATCCCCGCATGGCTGCCCTGGTCCCCGGCGCTGCTGATCCTGCCGTTCCCGGCCGGCTTCCGGCTCACCTGCTACTACTACCG
>JBKJOI010000182.1:0-4514 GCA_046595695.1 Haliangiales bacterium
TACGCGGCTCCTGGAAGTAAACGCGTCCTTTACCTCGGCGCCATCGTCGGACAGCGAGCGGCGCTGTCACACCCGACAGCGAACATCGGGGCCCATTGCGTCCCGACCCCGCACGACCCCGCTACCTCGCGATCGAGGGCCCGCCGGGAGCCGGCGTCGGCATGCTGGCCGAGCGCCTCGCCGAGACCCTGGGCGCGCGCCTGGTGCGTGACCCGACTTCGGACAACCCGTTCCTGGGGGGTTTCGCCAACGACCCGCGCCGCTTCGCGTTCCAGGCGCAGATCTTCATGCTGCTGGCGCGCTTCCGCCAGCAGGGCGAGCTCGGCCAGCAGGATCTGTTCGCCCGCGGCGGTGTGATCGCCGACTACTGCTTCGCGCGCGATCGCCTGTGGGCGCAGCTCGTGCTCGCGCCCGAGGAGATGTCGCTCTACGACAAGGTCCACGCGCTCCTCGGCGCGCGCGTCCCGCGCCCGGACCTCGTGGTATATCTGACCGCACGTCCCGAGGTGCTTCGGGCGAGGTTGCGAAAGCGCGTGAAGGCCACCGACCGTGTCGTCGAGAACGGTCTGGTGGACGAGATCGCGCAGTCGATGTCGAGCTTCTTCTTTCGCTATGCCGACGGCCCGTTGCTCACGGTCAACACGTCGGAGATCGACTACGCCGAGGACAGCCGTGCGCTGGACGAGCTCGTAGCGGTCATCCGCAAGACCCGGGCCGGAGTGACGCACTACAACCCTGGCGCGTAGCACCGCGCGCCGACACGAAGGAGGGCGGAATGGCGGACAAAGTCACCATCCACACCTTGCGACGCAAGAAGGTCTCCGGCGACAAGATCACCATGCTCACCTGCTACGACGCGACCTTTGCGCGGCTGCTCGACGCCGCCGGAGTCGACGTCCTGCTGGTGGGCGACTCGCTCGGCATGGTGATCCAGGGGCAGACCACGACCCTGCCGGTCACGCTCGACGAGATGATCTACCACGTGCGCGCGGTCGCTCGCGGCACCGGGCGCGCCCAGATCGTGGCCGACATGCCGTTCATGTCGTACCAGGCCTCGACCGAAGACGGCATGCGCGCCGCGGGTCGCATGATGAAGGAAGGCGGGGCCGAGGCGGTCAAGCTCGAGGGCGGCGCGCAGCATGCGGAGCTGGTGCGCCGCCTGGTTGGGGCGGGCATCCCGGTCATGGGCCACATCGGGCTCACGCCGCAATCGTTTCACCAGATGGGCGGCTTCAAGGTCCAGGGCCGCGACGCCGCCGCGGCCGGCCGCCTCGTCGACGACGCGCGCGCGCTCGAGCAGGCGGGCGCGTACTCGATCGTGCTCGAGGGCATCCCGCTCGAGCTGGCGCGCGAGATCACCCAGGCGGTCTCGGTGCCGACGATCGGCATCGGCGCGGGCACGCACTGCGATGGCCAGGTGCTGGTGATCTACGATCTGCTCGGCATGAACGACGAGTTCAAGCCGCGCTTCGTGCGCAAGTACGACAACTTCGCCGTGCGCATTCGCACCGCGGTCGACGCCTACGTCAACGACGTGCGCGCGAGCACGTTCCCGAGCTCCGACGAGTCGTTCTCCTCGGAGACGCCGTCGCGTGCGCCTGACGCGAACGCCCCCGTGTACTCCACGGTCTCCGCCAAGAAGGAGTAACACTCCCCCACATGCCGCTCGAGATCATCGCCGACAAGCGCGAGATGCGCCTGCGCATGGAGGACGTGCGCCGCGACGGTCGCAAGATCGTCTTCGTGCCGACCATGGGCTACCTGCACCAGGGTCACGTCTCGCTGCTCGAGGAGGGCCGCCGGCGCGGTGACGTGCTGGTGCTGTCCATCTTCGTGAACCCCACGCAGTTCGCGCCCACCGAGGACCTGTCGAAGTACCCGCGTGACATGGACGGCGACCTGGCCAAGGCGCGTGGCGCCGGCACCGACTTCGCGTTCACGCCCGATGCCGCGGCGTTCTACCCGCCCGCCTACCAGACCTGGGTGCAGGTGCGCGAGCTCTCGCACGGCCTGTGTGGCGACAGCCGGCCCGGCCACTTCGACGGCGTGGCCTCGGTGGTGGCGAAGCTCTTCCACTGCGTCCAGCCGCACCTCTCGATCTTCGGCGAGAAGGACTTCCAGCAGCTGGCGGTGATCCGGCGCATGGTGCTGGATCTCGACTTCGGCATCGAGATCGTCGGCATGCCGACGGTGCGCGAGGCCGACGGGCTGGCCATGTCGTCGCGCAACGCGTACCTGTCGGCCGACGAGCGGCGCCAGGCGCTCACGCTGTCACGTGCGCTGGACCACTGCCAGGCGCTGCTGAACGCCGGTGAGCGGTCGGCGCCGACGCTGCTCGCGGCCGCGCGCACCGAGATCGCCGCCGCGCCCGCCGCGCGCATCGATTATGTCGAGCTGCGCGACCCCGACTCGCTGCAGCTGGTGGAGCAGCTCACCGGGCCGACGCTGCTCGCGCTGGCCGTCTTCGTGGGCAAGACGCGGCTGATCGACAACCGGGTCCTGCTGCCGAGCTAACGTTAGTCGGCGCCGCGGGCGCGCGGACGCGCTTGCGCGATCACCCGCGCCGGATGCGCTCGAGCTTCCCGCCCATGCCCATGCGGTAGAAGCGACGCAGCTCGTCCAGCATCTCGGGCACCGCGCCGCGCGTGACGTAGCGGTCGTGCAGCACGCTCGCGTAGGCCTGCGCGTTCTCGTTGGCGACCAGGTAGCGCTGCCGCTCATCGGCGCCCATGGCCGGGTCCAGGCTGAAGTGCTCGAAGAGGGGCGCGCGCAGATCCGCGCCGGTGACGAGCACGCAGGTGATGTACTTGTCGATCTCGGCCTGCAGCTCGAGCTCCAGGGCCGACACCTGGCGCGCCTGGCGCGCGCAGAAGGCCACGTAGACGAAGTGGCTGACGCCCTCGACGGCGAGCAGGAAGTCCTGCAGGTTGCCGTCGTCGAGCCCGGCGCGCGGATCGTGCGCGGCCAGGTTGGCGAGCGCGCGCGGGCACACGTAGAGCGCCAGCTCGAGCTCGCCGTCGGTCTCGCGCACGAGCAGCTGTTCGCGCGGCGCACGCGCGCCGACCGAGTCGCGCGTGGCCTCGTCGCGCGTGGCCTCGTCGATCACGAAGTCCTCGATGTCGAGATCGGTCTCGACCCGGTAGAGCTGCTCGAGACCTCGCTGTACCGAGGCCAGCATGTCAGTGCGTGGACCGGTTGCCGTTCACCGGGTCCAGCGCCAGCAGCCCCGAAGCGCGCAGCCGCTTCTCCAGCCACTCGTTGCCGGTGCGCCGCCACTCCTCGTACATCTTGATGAGGTCGGTGCCGCCCGAGCCGGTGAAGTTCGAGTGCGCGCGGATCTCGCCGAAGACGTCGACGAACTCGGGGAACTTGCGGGCCAGCTCGATGTAGACGTCGCGGAAGACGCTGCCGGACATCATGGTCGCGAGCTGGCTGTACGCCGAGCCGCCCATGGTCATGTAGTAGTCGATATCGCCGAGCCGCCGCTCGAGCGCCTCGGCGAAGAATCCGGACATGTAGAGGGAGGTGTCCCCGACCTCCCTGAGCGCGCGCACACGGTCCCCAGGCGAGGCGTTGGCGGCTTCCGCCATCTTGAGCACCAGGGGCGACTCGTCGGGCGCGGTGCTCGTGAATTCGCAAAGTAAATTCACGAGATAGAACTCCGTACTCTCAGCTGCCTCGACCTTCTTGGCGCGCAGGGCATCTTTCACTTCGTCGTGGAAGAACTCCGTGACCGAGTGCAATAGCTCCATACTCTCAACCATTACTCACCTCCCGGCGTGCGTCCAGATTGCCGTTTGTTTCTCAGAGGTTAATTCCACTCCGGAAGCTCGGCTGGGCGGCGCTCTGGGCAGAGGTGTGTAAGAATCCTACCGGAGCGAAACACCCCGATTCGTTGCACTTTGGGGCTTGCTCCGCCAACGAAGGTGCTTAAGATGCCCCGTAATCAGCACTCGACGGGGTCGAGTGCTAGCAATTTTCACGGCCCCTACCGTAGGGGCCGAGAGCCACACGAGAAACTCGGAGGAAGCGCCATGAAGATCCGTCCGCTCCAGGACCGTATTGTCGTTCGTCGCGTGCAGGAAGAAGAGAAGACCAAGGGCGGGATCATCATCCCCGACTCGGCCAAAGAGAAGCCGATCGAGGGCGAGGTCATCGCCGTCGGCAGCGGCAAGGTCCTCGAGAACGGCAAGATCCAGGCGCTCGACATCAAGAAGGGCGACCGGATCCTGTTCGGCAAGTACGCCGGCAACGAGATCAAGATCGACGGCGTCGAGCACCTGATCCTCCGCGAAGAGGAAGTCCTCGGCGTCATCGAGAAGTAGGCGACTCGCTTACTCCTTCCGATCGCTTACTGATTTTTCGGATTCACTGATTTCGACACAGGAGACAGAACACAATGGCCGCTAAGGAAATCATTTTCGACGAGAGCGCTCGCAAGCACATCCTCCAGGGCGTCAACACGCTGGCCGACGCGGTGAAGGTGACCCTCGGACCGCGTGGTCGCAACGTCG
>JBKJOI010000390.1:0-5502 GCA_046595695.1 Haliangiales bacterium
GCGTAGAACGGTTCACGCCCCCGCCCATCGGCGGCGGCGCGGTCGCGGCTCCGCTCGCCAGCAGCGGCTCGGCGCCCTCGGCCAAGCCGCTCACCGCCCGCCTCCTCGACGAGGAGAAGCGCGAGATCATGGCCGCGATCGATCGCTGCGGCGGCAACATCGCGGGCGCCGCGCGCGCCCTGGGCGTGAACCGTTCTACGCTCTACTACCGCCTGCGCAAGCACAGCCTCGAGCATCTCTTGCCCACCAAGGTCATCGGTCCGGGCGAGGGCACGCCGGCCGAGGAATAAGCTACCTCGGCTTACTTCGCCGGGGCCTTCGGGGCCGCGCCGGGCACCACGAACGCGCCCATCGTGTTGTAGCCCTTGTCGACGTACAGGCACTCGCCGGTGATGCCCGACGCCAGCGGCGAGCACAAGAAGGCGGCGGCGCTGCCGACCTCGGCCGCGGTGAGGGCCTCGGGCAGCGGCGAGCTCGCCTTCACGTTCTCGACCATCGTGTCGATGATGCCGATCGCCGACGCGGCGCGCGACGCCCACGGGCCCGCCGAGATCACGTTGACGCGGTGGCCCCACTTGCGGCCCGCCTCGAAGGCGAGCAGCCGGGTGTCCGAGTCGAGCGCCGCCTTCGCCGACGACATGCCGCCGCCGTAGCCAGGCACGACGCGGGCGCCGGCCAGGTAGGTCAGCGCCACGAACGAACCGCCCGGGCGCACGATCGGCCCGAAGCGCGCCACCATGGAGGCGTACGAGTAGGCCGAGACGCCCACGGCGGCCAGGTAGCCGCGCCGGCTGGTCTCGAGCAGCGGCTTCTTCACTTCCGGCCCGTTGGCCAGGCTGTGCACCACGATGTCGAGGCACGGCTCGCCGAAGTCTGCCTTCAGCCGGTCCGCCACGCCCTGGATGCTGACGTCGCCGAGCTCCCGGTAACGCTTGTTGTTCCTGGTCTCCTCGGGCATGTCGGCCATGGCGTCGAAGTCGGCGTCCATGCCGTAGATCTTCTCGAAGGCGAGCTTCGAGCCGTCTGCCATGGTCATCGACGCATCGAGCTTGCCGCGCTCGAGCAACGTCTTGAAGATGCCCAGCGCCGGCGGCCAGGTGCCCAGGCACACCGTCGCGCCCGCCTCGGCGAGCGTCTTGGCGATGGCCCATCCGAACCCGCCGTCGTCGGCGACACCGGCGACGAACGCGCGCTTGCCCCGCAGATCGATCGATAGCATGCGCGCACTCTCGTACCGGAGGCCGACGCGCGTCAAGGTCCGGATCCTCTCCGCGGAGACGCTGCTATAATCCGTCGATGTCGGCTATCACCCTGGACCTGCTCGAGAGGCTGCCCAAGACTGACCTCCATTGCCACCTGGACGGCAGCCTGCGCCTGAAAACCATCCTGGATCTCGCCGAGCAGCAGAAGGTCAAGCTGCCCGCGGATACCGAGGAGGGCCTCTACAACCTCCTCTACCCGGGCGAGACCTGCAAGTCGCTCGAGGACTACCTCAAGGCCTTCGACATCACGCTCTCGGTGATGCAGACCGAGGAGTCGCTCTACCGCACCGCGTTCGAGCTCGCCGAGGACGCCGCGCGAGAGAACGTGCGCCTGCTCGAGGTCCGCTACGCGCCCATGCTGCACATGAAGCAGGGGCTCAAGCTCACCCAGATCGTCGAGGCCGTGCTCGCCGGCCTGCGCGAGGCCAAGCGCCGCTACCGCATCCGCTACGGCGTGATCCTCTGCGGCATCCGCTCGATCAGCGCCGAGTGGTCGCTGCGCACGGCCGAGCTGTGTGTCGCGTACAAGAACCGCGGCGTGGTCGGCTTCGATCTGGCCGGCGCGGAATACAACTTCCCCGCCAAGGACCACAAGCGCGCCTTCCAGCTCATCCTCGACAACAACGTGAACTGCACCGCGCACGCCGGCGAGGCCTACGGGCCCGAGTCGGTGGCGCAGGCGATCCACTACTGCGGCGCCCACCGCATCGGCCACGGCACGCGCCTGCGCGAGAACGGCGACCTGCTGAACTATGTGAACGACCACCGCATCCCGCTCGAGATCTGCCCGTCGTCGAACGTGCAGACGCGCGCCTGCGAGAGCTACGAGCTGCACCCGCTGCCCTTCTACTTCAACTACGGGCTGCGCGTGACCGTGAACACCGACAACCGGCTGATCACCGACACCACGGTGTCGAAGGAACTCTTGCTGTGCCACCAGCACTACGGGCTGAACCTCGACGACATCAAGGAGATCATCGTCAGCGGCTTCAAGAGCGCCTTCCTGCCCTACCGCGAGAAGGCCGACCTCCTGAAGGCCGTGAACGAGGAGCTCACGCAGTTCCAGCTGCCCCAGAACGGCAAGGCGCAGGAGCGCCCCGACCTGCCCGAGATCCTCTCGGCGTCGCGCGCGCCCGGCATCCCGCCGACGCAGGCGAACCTCGACGACTTCCGCGATCCGTAGCGGCGTGCCCGTCTCGCCCTTCGAGCTCGTCGGCGGCGCCGAGCGCATCCGCGCCGTCGTCGAGCGCTTCTACGACGTCATGAGCGAGCGCGAGCCCGAGCTCGCGCGGCTGCACGCGTGCGAGCCCGACGGCCGCGTCGATCGCGGCGCGCGCGATCGCTTCGCGATGTTCCTGGTCGGCTGGCTGGGCGGCCCGCAGGACTACACCGCGGTCCACGGCCACCCGCGCCTGCGCATGCGCCACGCGCGCGTGCAGGTCGGCGCCGGCATGCGCGACGCCTGGCTGCGCTGCATGCAGCAGGCGCTCGACGAGCAGCAGATCGGCGGCGAGGTGCGCGCGTTCCTGGACGCTCGCTTCGCCGACGTCGCCGACTTCCTGCGCAACGTCCCGGAGTGACGGCGCGCCGCAAGGCCGTGACGCGCGCCGCGACGCCGCGTGCGGAACGTCTCAGGACGGCGTCCGATCGTTGTCGGGGTGCGCCGCGACTTTCGAAGCGTGCTATGAGGAAGGGGCTATGACGCAGCGCGCAATGCCATCCGCCAACTCGCCCGTCACGTCGTTCCCGAAGTCGGAGATCAAGGTTCTCCTGCTCGAGAACATCCACTCCAGCGCCCACGAGCTGTTCGCGACCGAGGGCTTCGAGGTCGAGGCCGTCACCGGCGCGCTCTCCGACGACGAGCTCACCCGCCGCATCCGCGACGTGCACGTGCTCGGCATCCGTTCGAAGACCCAGGTGACCGCGCGCGCCCTCGACGAGGCGCGCCGCCTGCTCACGGTCGGCTGCTTCTGCATCGGCACCAACCAGGTCGCGCTGCGCCACGCCAATAGCCGCGGCGCGCCGGTCTTCAACGCACCGTTCTCCAACACCCGCAGCGTCGCCGAGCTCACCATCGGCGAGATCGTCATGCTCTCGCGCCAGCTCGGCGATCGCTCCCGCGAGGTCCACGCCGGTCAGTGGCGCAAGGTCGCCACCGATTGCCACGAGATCCGCGGCAAGACCCTCGGCATCGTCGGCTACGGCCACATTGGCCGCCAGCTCGGCGTGCTCGCCGAGGGCTTCGGCATGCGCGTGGTGTTCTTCGACATCCAGAGCAAGCTGCCCATGGGCAACAACCGCGGCGCGGCGTCGCTCGACGACCTGCTCGGACAGGCCGATTTCGTCAGCCTGCACGTGCCCGCGACCAAGCAGACCGAGAAGATGATCGGCCCGGCCGAGCTGGCCAAGATGCGCCGCGGCAGCTACCTCATGAACGCGAGCCGCGGCACCGTCGTCGACATCGACGCGCTCGCCGTCGCGCTGCGCGAGAAGCGGCTCGCCGGCGCCGCCATCGACGTCTTCCCCCAGGAGCCCGAGGCCAACGGCGAGGGCTTCGAGTCGCCGCTGCGCGGCATCCCCAACGTGATCCTCACGCCCCACATCGGCGGCTCGACGGAGGAAGCGCAGGAGTCGATCGGCCGCGAGGTCGCGACCTCGCTCGTCAAGTTCGTCAACAGCGGCGCGACCACCGGCGCGGTGAACTTCCCCAACGTGGAGCTGCCGCTCGCGCCGGGCGCGCACCGCATCCTGAACGTGCACCGCAACGTGCCCGGCGTGCTGCGCGACATCAACAAGACGGTCTCGGATCTGAACGCCAACATCCGCAGCCAGGTGCTCTCGACCGACTCGGACATCGGTTACCTGATCATGGATATCGATCAGGACGTTTCCGACGACGTGAGGCAGGGGATCGCATCGCTCGGCACCAGCATCAAGACCCGCATTCTTTACTGACTCGGCCTTTCAGACGCGTAACAAGCGCAGTCCACGTCACTAATCGCTTGCTCGTCACGCACACGTCGCTTTAACTCCCACACGCGGAGACGAGGCTGGGCAGCCTCGTTGGTTGGGTGGAGCCACGGTGGCTCCGGGCGCGGGTGGAGGACACCTGCGATGAGACGACGAGTTCCGACCTTTGTGGCGCTGGCCGGTATGTTGGCCACCTTGCCTGCAGACGCACGCCGTCTGGGCGAGCCTGACAACTACGACGCTTACCGCGACGAGCCGGCGCATGCTGCCGGACCGACGCTGCACGCGGTGTCGACGACGACGCCCGCCGCGTTCGTCGCCGCGCGCGACGCCCAGCGCGGCACGCCCACGTTCGTGTGGGCCGCGCGCAACGCGGCGCCCGCGCCGTCGCTGGTGCGCTCGCCGAGCGCGCGCGCAAGGTGGTTCGTCGCGCGCCACGCCCCGCTGCTCGGCATACCGGCGCACGCGCTCGCGAGCGCCGAGGTCGTGCGCGTCCACGACCTCGGCCGCGGCGGCACCATCGTTGCGTTCCAGCAGCGCGTCGAGGGCATCCCGGTCTTCCGCGAAGAGCTCAAGGTGCTCCTCGATGCGGCCGGTCGCCTGGTCGCGATCTCGGGCAGCCTCCACCCCGCCGCCACCGCCACCTCGCTCGCGCGCACCGCGCGCTTCCCGCTCGCGCCCGCGCAGGCGCTCGGCTTCGCGCTCGCCGATCACACCGGCGTCATGCTCGCGCCCACGGATCTCGTCGAGTCGGCGCGGCGTGACGGCGTGCGCCGCTTCACGCTCGCGCCCGGGCTGACCGGCGACGCCGCGAAGCTGCACTTCACCGACGCGGCGACCGCGCGCGCGGTGCTGTTCCCGCTGCCCGCCACGCTGGTGCCCGCCTACCATGTCGAGCTCATGGTCGGCGACGTCGCCGCCACCGGCCACGAGGCGATCCAGTACGTGATCGCCGCCGACGACGGCCGCGTGCTGCTCCGCCGCGGCCTCACCTTCAACGAGTCGTTCGACTACCGCGTCTGGGCCGACCCCGCCGGCGACAAGCGGCCGTGGGACGGCCCGACCGAGGACTACACGCCGCACCACACCGGCCTGCCCGACAACTCGGGCCCCGCGTTCAAGCCGCCGGTGCTGGTCACCATGGACGGCTTCAACCACGCCGCCAGCGGCACGTTCGATCCGTGGCTGCCCGCGGCCGCGACCGAGAGCACCGGCAACAACGTCGACGCCTACGCCGACCACATGGCGCCTGACGGCTTCGGCGAAGGTG
>JBKJOI010000380.1:0-3071 GCA_046595695.1 Haliangiales bacterium
GTTTCCGATCAGGTTCTGGAACAGCTGCGCCAGCTGAGGCTCGTCCACGCGGAGCGAGGGCAGCGGGTCGTGGGTCACCGTGGCCGCGCTCTCGCCGAGCGCCGTGTGCAGGTTGGCGAGCGCCTTGGCGAGCGGCAGCTCGAGGGAGACCTCCTTCAGCTGTCCCGCCCGGGTGCCTACCCGCGAGAACACCAGCAGGTCGTTGATCAAGGCCTGCATCCGGGTGGCGCCGTCCACGGCGAAGCCGATGAACTCGTCGGCGGTGGCGTCGAGCTTGCCCTTGTACCGGCGTCCGAGCAGCTGCGTGTAGCTCGCGACCATCCGTAGCGGCTCCTGGAGGTCGTGAGACGCGACGTAGGCGAAGCGCTCCAGCTCGGCATTCGATCGCGCCAGCTCCTGAGCGCGCTCCCGGAGCGCCTTCTCGGCTCGCTTCCGCTCGATGCCCTGCGCGAGCGCGTCGGCCACGGCGGCGACGGCCTGCAGGGTGTCCTCGGGCAGCTCGGCGCGCGAGAACATGGCCACCACGCCGTTGCAACCCCCGTCCACGATCAGGGGATAGCCCGCGAACGCGACCATGCCCGTCTGCGCGGCCCAGATCGGATCTCCGATGCGCGGGTCGTTCGGGACGTCGTTCGTCAGGTGCGGTCTCAGCTCCTCGGCGATGAGCCCGATCTTGAAGCTTCCGACCGGAACCCGGCCGTGGGCCCCGTCCAGGTGCGTGTACATGCCGGCGCTCGCCTGCAGCTCGAGTACCCGGGTCTCGCGATTCAAGGTCCAGATGCGGGCGAAGGCCACGCCGAGGTGGCGCACCATGGCGGCCGTGCTCTCCTGCAGCATGTGGCCGAGCTCGTCCTTCTCGGACAGGGCCAGGCCGATGTCCGCCCGCAGCGCGTTGTGGCGCACCTCGCGGGCGAGCCGCGCCTCGACCTCCTTGCGCACGCTGACGCTGCGGTAGTGGATCGAGAGCTGCCCATCGCGCGTCGGGTACGCCTTGACGTCGAACCACTCGTCCAGCGGGGCGTAGTATTCCTCGAACGAGACCGGCACGCCCTCGCGACGGGCGCGATGGTACTCGTCGTAGAACCGCGAGCCGATCGCCTCGGGAAAGAGCTCCCACAGGTTCTGACCGCTGAACTGCTCGCGCGGCCGCCCGAGCAGACGCGCGCCTTCCGAGTTGATGTAGCTGACGCGCCACTGGTCATCCAGAACGAACATCGGGTCGGAGATGCTCTCCACGATCTGTCGGATGCGCTCGCCAGCCTCCACCGCGGACACCCGCGCGGCCTCCTCGGCGGCGAGCCGCTGCGCGATCTCCTCGGCCTCTCGCCGCGAGGTGACGTCGCTGCACACACCGACCAGGCGAAGCGGCCGCCCGTGATCGTCACAGATGAGCTTGCCGCGCGCCTCGAGCCAGCGGATCTCGCCCTCCGGCCGGATGATCCGATACTGGAGCTCGTGCGGCTCGCGCGCCTCGACGCTCAGCGCGATCGTCTCGAGCACGCGCGCACGATCCTCGGGGTGGATGTCGCGCTGGTAGGCCTCGAACGTACCCGCGAAGCTGCCCTCGGGAATCCCGTGCATCCGTTCCAGCGCCGGCGACCACCTGACGTGGCCGGTCGCGAGGCTCCACTCCCAGTCGCCCATCCGGCCCGCGTCCAGGGCGAGCCGGAGCCGCGCCTCGCTGTCCAGGAGCGCCTCCGCTTGCCGGCGCAGCTCGGCCTCGGCGGTCTTGCGATCATCGATATCGGTGTTGGTCCCGAACCAGCGCACGATCGCGCCGGCGCGATCGCGATCGCACACCGCCCGTCCGAGGTGCCAGCGGTAACCGCCATCGGCGCGCCGGAGGCGGAACTCGACCTCGTAGTCGACGCCGGTCGAGAGCGACGTCGTCCAGCGCTCGATGCAGGCCGGCAGGTCCTCGGGGTGGATGACCGCCTGCCAGCCCGCGCCCAGGATGGCCTCGGAGGTCTGCTGAAAATAGTTCAGGACGACCGAGTTCACGTAGTCGAGCGCGCCGTCGGGGCGCGCCGTCCATACCTGTTGCGGGATGCTCTCGGCGAGGAACCGGTAGGTGGCCGCGCGGTCGGCGGCGCGCTCCTGAGCATGCCGTGTCTCGGCGAGATCCTGCCGCAGATCGAGACTCTCGCGCTCCCGCTCTCGGAGCGCCTCGGCTTGCCTTCGGATCTCGTCGCGGCTGCGATGGAGCTCGACGAAGACCGCCACCTTGGCGCGCAGGATGTCAGGATCGAAGGGCTTCACCAGGTAGTCGACGGCGCCCTGGGCGTAGCCCTTGATGACGTCGCTGGGGCTGCGGCTCAGCGCGGTGAGGAAGATGATCGGCGTGGCGCTGGAGCGCGCGCGCGTCCGGATCAGGGCCGCGAGCTCGAAGCCATCGAGGTCCGGCATGATCACGTCGATCAGGATGACCGCGAACTCCTGCTCGAGCAGGTGGCGCAGCGCCACCTCTCCTGACCTCGCGCGCACCAGCCGGTGCCCGAGCGGCGCGAGCACCGCTTCCAGGGCGATCAGGTTCGCCTCGTGATCGTCGACGATCAGGATCGCCGTCTCCGCCGCGGCGATCCGGCTGGGTGCAACGGCTCCTGTCGTCGTCTCCACCATCGCGTGCCCCGGCTCGGTCCTACCTCATACCATCATCGCGGGCGGCCGTTGTGCGGGTGGTTCGCGGTAGATCGACACGCCGTTCCTTGGACGACCTCGTCGAGCACGCGTCAGCCGCGCCGTTTTTCCTTTGACTTGGGCGCGCAAGTACATAGACTGCCACCGTTTTCGCCGATGTAGCTCAGTGGTAGAGCAGCGGTTTCGTAAACCGCAGGTCCGCGGATCATACCCGCGCATCGGCTCCAGATCGAAGACCGCCCTATCGGCCGTCCATGCGCCATCCGCGCTGCCGAGCCGGCGCGATGAGCCTCGTGCGCTGGGCTGGTGGCGCGGCGACTCTGCTAACCGCACCTCCACTTCCAAACCCTGATCCCCGACGGCGTCTGGCAGCAAAGTCCCGACGGTGCGGTCACCTTCCACCCGCCGCCGACCGACGCCGAGGTCGAGGCGAT
>JBKJOI010000628.1:0-28068 GCA_046595695.1 Haliangiales bacterium
CGCGCAGCTGGCCCGCCTGGGCGCGCGCGCGGGCGACGCGGTGGCGGTCCTCGCGCAGCGCGCCGGCTCGCGCGGCCTGCTGGCCGGCCAGTGCCGCGATCTGGCGGTGTTCGCGCCGGGCGCGGCCGAGCCCACACTGGCCCAGCTCGAGCGCATCCACGCCCAGAAGACCGGCATGCTGTTCGCGGCCGCGGCCGAGCTGGGCGCGGTGGCCGCCGGCGGCGACGCCGAGGCGCGTCTGCGCATGAGCAACTACGGCCTGGCCCTGGGCATCGCCTTCCAGCACGCCGACGACCTGGCCGACGGTGACCAGCCTGCCTTCGCCCAGGTGGCCCGCCGTCGCCTGGGCGAGCTGACGGCCGAAGCCCTGGCCGCGCTCGAGGTCTTCGGGCCGGCGGCCCAGCCGCTCGCCCTGCTCGCCCGGCACATCGGCAGCCCATCTTAGCCCTGACTAGTACGGTCACGCCGCGGAAGCAGCGCTTACGGACAAGTACGGCAGGGCCCCCGTGGGCGTGCTATAGGTCCTCCTTTCGTCATGAGTGGACTCGTACAGATCAAGCGCGGCACCGGCGGGCACGAGTTCCCGTTCCTGCCGACCACGCTCGCCGAGGTGCACGCGCGCGGCTGGGATCAGCTCGACATCGTCATCGTCTCGGGCGACGCGTACGTCGATCATCCGGCCTTCGGCCCGGTGCTGATCGCGCGCTTCCTCGAGGGTCGCGGCTTCAAGGTCGGCCTGCTGTCGCAGCCCGACTGGCAGTCGGCCGAGCCGTTCCGCGCGCTCGGTAAGCCGCGCCTGTTCTACGGCGTGTCGGCGGGCAACCTCGACTCGATGCTGAACCGGCTGACCGCGCAGAAGAAGAACCGCGGCGAGGACCAGTACTCGCCCGACGGCGCCACCGGCTGCCGCCCCGATCGCGCCACCGTCGTCTACGCCAACCGCTGCCGCGAGGCCTACCCCGACGTGCCGGTGGTACTGGGCGGCATCGAGGCATCGCTGCGGCGCATCGCGCACTTCGACTACTGGTCGGGCACGGTGCGGCGCTCGATCCTCATGGACTCCAAGGCCGACCTGCTGGTCTTCGGCATGGGCGAGCGCCCGGTGCTGGAAGTCGCCGAGCGGCTGCGTGACGGCGAGAAGATCGCCGACATCCACAACGTCCGCGGCACCGCGTACATCGCCGGCCGCGAAGAGACCCGGATGCTCGAGGACGCCGAGAGCGAGCACGTCGGCGATGGTCGCCCGGTGGTGCTGCCCTCGTACGAGCAGGTCTCGGTCGACAAGCGCGCTTACGCGCTGGCGGCGCGCCTCTTCCACTTCGAGACCAACCCGAAGAACGGCCGGCCCATCGTGCAGCGGCACGGCGATCGCTCGGTCTACTTCAACCCGGCGGCCATGCCGCTCGACGACGACGCAGGCGACACGAGCGCCGCGCGCGCGCCGGTCAGCATGGACTCGCTCTACGATCTGCCGTTCAACCGCGCGCCACACCCGCGCTACGCGGGCGCGCGCATCCCGGCGTTCGAGACGGTGAAGCACTCGCTCGTGCTCATGCGCGGCTGCTTCGGCGGCTGCACCTTCTGCTCGATCACCGAGCACGAGGGCCGCGTGATCCAGAGCCGCTCCGCCGACAGCGTCATGCGCGAGATCCGCGCGCTGCGCCGCATGGACGACTTCCGCGGCGTGATCAGCGATCTCGGCGGGCCCACCGCCAACATGTACAAGATGAAGTGCAAGGCCGAGGCGATCGAGCACGCCTGCCGGCGCCTCTCCTGCGTGCACCCGGGCGTGTGCGAGAACCTGGTCACCGACCACGACCCGCTCATCGAGCTGATGCAGCAGGTGCGTGAGGCCGAGGGCGTGCGCAAGGTCTTCATCGCCTCGGGCGTGCGCTACGACCTGGCCGAGCTGTCCCCGCGCTACGTGCAGGAGCTGGCCACGCACCACGTCGGCGGGCAGCTCTCGGTCGCGCCCGAGCACGTGTCGCCGCGCGTGCTCGCGAAAATGAAGAAGCCGGGCATCGCGAGCTACGAGCGCTTCACCGAGATGTTCCGCTGCGCCTCGCAGGACGCCGGCAAGGAGCAGTACCAGATCCCGTACTTCATCAGCGGGCACCCCGGCTCCACGCTCGACGACATGATCGAGCTCGCGCTCTGGCTGAAGGAGCGCGGCGTGCGCCCGCGCCAGGTGCAGGACTTCATCCCGACGCCCATGTCACTCGCGGCCACCATGTACTGGACCGGCATGGATCCGCTCGCGTGGGAGCCGGTCTACACCGCGGTCGGCCTGCGCGAGAAGAAGCTGCAGAAGGCGCTCATTCTGTACTGGGACGAGGAGCAGTGGCCGCTGGTGCGCGAGGCGCTCGAGGCCGCCGGCCGAAGCGATCTCATCGGCCACGGCAAGCAGTGCCTGGTGCCGCCCGAGCGCTTCGCCAAGCCCGCTCGCCGGTCGACGCCACAGGGCTGAATCGGTGGCGCGCTATCGCGCTCAGTCGGAGATCGGCTCGCCCGTCGACGCGGCGGGGCTGATCACCGAGCCGCCCATGTTGCCGAGCTCCACCGCGTTGATGCGCACGCGCCCGGCCGCGCCGCCGCCGCCGCCGGTGCCGTCGAAGCTCTGCGCGGCGTTGCCGAAGCCGGCGGTCGCCGGGCCCGCCGCCGCGCCGCCGTCGCCGCCGTGGCCGTCGCCGGTGCCGCCACCGCCCTTGGCGCGCACAGACGCCGGCTGACCGCTCTCGCCGCGACCGAGGCCGCTGCCCTGCCCGCCCGCGCCGCCGTTGACCGCGAGCGTGGCGCCGGTGAGCTGGACGACCGGCGCCTCGAGCAGGATCGCGCCGCCCGAGCCACCGCCGCCGCCGCCGAAGCTGGGCCCGCCACCCTCGCCGCCGCCGCCCTGGGCCAGCACCCCGGCCATGAGGCCGTTCTGCTTCTCGATGATGATGCGCGTGAACGAGGTGATCTGTACGGCGCCACCGCCGCCCCCGCCTCGGCCACCCGCGACCACACCCTCGCCGCCGCCCTGCCCGCCGCCCGAGCCGCCGCGCAGCGGCACCAGGCCCTCGGCCGGGCACGCGTTGCCGACCTGGCCGCCCTGGCCGGCGATCGCGCCGCTCGAGGGACCGCCCGCCTGGCCGTTCTCGCGCATGCCGCCGCCGCCACCGCCGGTCTCCGAGCCCGCGTCGCTGTCGCCGTCCGAGCCGGGCGCGCAGCCCTTGGCGAAGCTCGCGTTCACCGAGCCACCGCCGCCGCCTGGGCCGCCGCACGAGACGTCGTCGGTGACGACGGGGCCATCGCCGCGACACGCCGCCGAGACGTCGATCATGCCACGGATGAACACGTCCTCGGCGCTGAGCACGAGCAGCGAGCTCTCGCCGTGGCCGAGCAGCGCGCCGCCCGAGGCCACGGTCAGCGAGCGCACCGAGAGGATGGCCGTACCGTTCACCACGCGGAAGCCGATGCCGGCGATCACGCCGGTCCCGGCGGCGCGAACGGTGGTGACGCCGTTCACGATCGCGCCGGTCGTGGTGTTGATCTCGAAGGCCGCGCCGGCGGGGACGTCGAGCGCGGCGGTCACGCCGACGAGGTCCGCGGGTGTCGCGCCGTTCGAGGGCGTGAGCACCGCGCAGTGGTGGAGCTCGGTGTCGTCCACACAGCCGAGCAGGCACTCGACCGGCTCGCCACCCGAGCAGTCGTTCAGGTGCTCCTCGTCCACACACGCGGGCGTACAGGGCGGCGCATCGGGCGGGCCCGCGTCGGCGGGCGGGCCCGCGTCGGCGCCGGCGTCAGCGGTTGCACCACCGTCATCGTCGCCTGCGTCCTCGGTGTAGCTCACGCCGGCCGCGTCGAAGCGGCAGCCGGCGCCGAGCGCCAGCAGCCCGGCGAGCAAGAGCCACGACTTCATGGCGCGCATCGTGCCACGGCGCGCCAGGTGCGACAACCCGCGACAGTCAGGCCAGAGCCAGCCCAGCCAGCCCAGACCGGGCCAAACCCAGGCAGCCGGCTTCGCGCCGGGTATCCTTGATGAATTGACCGACGCGAGTTCGGCGGCATAGGATGGACAAAAAGGGCCTCTCGCGTATGCCGATGGACTGGGAAGAAGAGACCAACGTCTCCGACGACGCCGAAAGTGTCGCCGAACCAGCTGGCGATCGTGACCGCGCATATCTGATTGTTCTCGCGGGTTCGAACGTCGGCGAGATGTTCAAGATCAGCGCGTCCGAGGTCACGATGGGTCGCGGCCAGGGCGCGAACATCCAGCTCCTCGACGACGGGATCTCGCGCATGCACGCGCGCATCCGCGTCGACGGTGGCGAGATGATCGTCGAGGATCTGGAGAGCCGCAATGGCACGTTCGCCAACGGCCAGCGCGTGCAGCGCCACGTGCTGCACGACGGTGACAAGATCCAGGTCGGCTCCACGACCATCCTAAAGTTCACCTACCACGACCACCTGGACGAGACGTTCCAGCGCCAGATGTACGAATCGGCGCTGCGCGACGGCCTCACCAAGGCGTTCAACAAGAAATACTTCCTCGACCGGATGGAGAGCGAGTTCCGCTTCGCCCGGCGTCACCGCGTGCCGCTCTCGGTGATCCTGTTCGACATCGACAACTTCAAGAAGATCAACGACTCGGCCGGTCACCTCGCGGGCGACCAGGTGCTCGCGGCGCTCGCCCGCAAGGTCGCCGAGACGATCCGGACCGAAGACGTCTTCGCGCGCTATGGCGGCGAAGAGTTCGCGGTCATCTGCCGCGCCATCGAGATGGAGCACGCCTCGACCTTTGCCGAGCGGATCCGCGTGGCGGTCGAGAGCACCGAGTTCCCGTTCGGGGGCAAGATCATCCCGGTGACCATCAGCCTGGGCGTTGCGGGGCTACCCCACGTGGATGCCATGGATCCGATGTCGCTGGTCGGCGCGGCCGACGAGGCGCTCTACAGCGCCAAGCGCGCCGGCCGCAACTGCGTGCACGTGGCGCCGATCGGCAAGGTGAGCACGCCGTCACCGTCCGATCTGTTGCTGACGCGCGGCTAGTCGCGCGCACCTCGGCCGCTCGGTGGCGTTGGAATTTGCCGCATGGTGGTGACGTTGCTAGCCTCGATGACAAATATGCGACGCGCCCACATTGCGGCGCTCGCGCTGGCCTTCGCCTGCGCGGGTGACTCTGCTTCTGCGAAGGACTCCACCGAGAAGCAGCCCGTCGTGGGGGCGCCGCCGGCGCAAGGCGGTGCACGGCCCACGCCGGTCGCCGCCCGGCCGCTCGCGCCCGCGCCAGCGGGCACCGCGTACTTCGCGCCCGACGACGTGACCCCGTACTTCGCCGCCGACACGCCCGCGGGCGCGGCCGCGGCGCGCTTCGCGCTGGAGGACTGGCAGGGCGCGCGCGACGGCTTCGCGCGCGCGCTCGCCTCGGCGGACGCACCCACCGACGAGCCCGGACGCGCCCGCTACCTGTTCATGATCGCGCTCTGCGACGCCCAGCTGGGCCGCTGGATCGAGGCCGCGACCGGCTTCGACACCGTCGCGCCCACGCTGCCGCTGCTCGCCGACTACGCCCACTACGAGGCGGCGCGCGCCTGGTTCTTCGCGCACGACTACGACAAGTCCGCCGAGCGGGTGGCGCGCGTGCAGAAGGGCGCCTGGCGCGAGGCGGACGCGCGCCTGCTCGCCGCCGACCTCCTGCGCGCTCGCGCCGACTCCCGCGCCGCGTGGAAGCCGGTGGCCGCGGCCTACGAGGCCTACCTGACCGACTTCGCCAAGGGCCCACGCCGCGCCGAGGCCAGCTTCCGCCTCGCCGAGGCCTACGAGGCGCTGGGTCGCGCCGTGCCCGACGCGCTCACGCTCTACCGTGGCGTCACGATCTTCGCGCCGCTCGAGGCCTGGGGTCCGCGCGCCCAGGAGCGCGTCGACGCGCTGCTGAAGCTCGTGCCCAAGAAGAAGCGCGCCGCATACACGAAGCTCACCGCCGCCGAGCACATGACGCGCGGCAAGGAGCTCTTCGACGGCATGCGCAACCCCGAGTCGGAGGCCGAGTACGCCGCCGCGCTCACCGCGACCGGGCTCGATCCGCTGATCAAGTGCGAGGCGCACTACCAGTACGCGCAGAGCGTGTTCAAGCGTCGCCAGCGCATGCGCTCGGCGCCCATCTTCGAGGACGCGATCAAGTCGTGCGCCGCGACCGACAACATCGACCTGCAGATGAAGTCGGCTTACCAGGCCGGCCGCGCCTACCAGTACGCCGACTCCGGCGACGACGCGAGCACCCGCAAGTCGATCGCGCACTTCGCGTACGCCGAGAAGTGGCACCCCGAGCACTCCTTCGCCGACGACGCGCGCCTGCGCCAGGCCGAGGGCTGGAACAAGCTGCCGCGCACCAGCGAGACCGACGCGCACATCACCGAGCTGCTGGGCAAGATGCCCACGCTGTACCCGACCGGCGACATGCGCGGCGAGGCGCTGTGGCGGCTCGCCTGGCGCGACTGGAAGGACGGCAAGTACGCCGACACGATCGCCTGGCTCGATCAGCAGATCGCGTCGGTGCCGCGCGACTACAACTGGTGGGGCGAGGGCCAGGCGCAGTACTGGAAGGCGCGCGCGTCGGAGAAGCTCAGCAAGAAGCCCGAGGCGCTGGCCGCGTACCAGGATTGCGTGCGCAAGTACCCGCTCGCCTACTACTCGCTGCTGGCGCTGAACCGGCTGCGCGAGGGCTGGCCCAAGGAGTACCAGGCGCTGATCGCCGAGCTGCGCAGGCTGCCCGCGGGCTTCCTGGCGGGCACGCCGCCGTTCGCGTTCAAGCCGCGCGCGGTGTTCGCCGAGGCGGGCTTCCTGCGCGCGGTGGAGCTCGTGCGCCTCGGCCTCGGCGACGACGCCCAGGCCGAGCTGGCGCGCCTGGGCCTGCGCGTACCCGATGGGCGCAAGCAGGTCACCGACCCCGATCGCGCCGAGGAGCTGTGGGCGACCGCGCTGCTCTACGATCGCGCGCGCCAGTACGACAAGTCACACTGGATCGCGCGCTGGTCGGTGCTCGACTACAAGGACTCGTGGCCCACCGACGCCAACCGGGCGCGCTGGGAGATCGCCTACCCGAAGGCGTGGTGGCACCTGCTCGACACCGCCGCCAAGGAGCAGGGCTATCCGCCCGAGCTGCTCATCGCGTTCGTGCGCGAGGAGAGCGCGTTCAACCCGATCCTCGAGTCGTTCGCCAACGCGATCGGCCTGACCCAGATGATCAATTCCACGGCCGAGCGCTTCGGCAAGGGCCTGGGCTTCCCGATGACGCGCGAGAACCTGCGCGACCCGGCGAAGAACGTCGCGGTCGGCTCGCGCTTCCTCGCCTTTTTGTGGAAGACCTTCGACACGCGCGTGTCGCTGATCGTGCCCTCGTACAACGCCGGCGAGGGCGCCACGTGGCGCTGGCTGTGCGACCGCGGCACCTGGGCGGCCGACGAGTTCAACGAGTCGATCCCGCACGACGAGGCGCGCAACTACTCCAAGCGCGTGCTGAACTCGTACTTCGTGTACTCGTACCTGAAGGACGGCAGCGTCCCGGTGGTGCCGAACGACATCCCGCCGTCGGCGATCAACCAGAAGAAGTGCGCGGCGCGCTGAGCGGCGGAGGGTTGAAACGCAGCGGCGCAGCGCGTGCCGAGCCTGGATCCGGTGGAGCCCCGATCCAGGGCTCTCGTTAGGAACGGCGGCGGCGGCGGGAGGCGCCGAACGCCGCGAACGCCGCGAACACCCAGAGTGAAGCCGGCGCCGTGGCGCGGCCGCCCACGCTGCAGCCGCCCGACGCGTTGCCCGCGAAGCCGGGGTCATCATCGCCCGGATCCGCGCCGGCATCGGCACCCGGCTCGGGACCCGCGCCCGCGTCGGGCTCCGGCTCGGGCAGGTCGTTCACGCTCCAGAAATCGGCGCCGAACTCGTTCCACAGCTTGTTGGTGCCGTTCCGGTACTTGTTGATCTGCGCCGTGCAGCCCATGCAACCGTTGTAGCGCCAGGCCACGAAGTACACCCAGCGCTCGTACTCGGGATCGCCGTCCTGGATGGTGATCGCGTTCATCCACACGAGCGCCTGCGCCTCGTCGTTCACGCCGTCGATCGACTGGATCGCGCGCGTGACCAGGAACGGCACCACCTGGCCCACGTTGCCCTCGAGCGTCACGATGCCGCCGCCGTAGGTCGCGAGCGTCTGCGCGTAGGTGCCGGAGTCGAACTGGAACATGCCCAGGCCGCCCTGCTGCGCCGAGCACGGGCCGTCGGCTGCGCCCGCGATCACCGGGCCGCCGCCGCACGACGGCGAGTCGGGACCCTGGCAGGCCCAGGTGGCCTCCGACCAGCAGTGCGCGAAGTTGGTCTCGACCTCGCCGATGCCGGCGAGCAGCGCGCCGTTGGTCATGCCGACGTCGGCGGCGGCGTCGCGGATGAGCTCGGCGCGCGCACGCCGCTGGTCGGCGGTGAGCTCCACCGGGCCCGGCTCGAGCGGACGGATGCCCTGCCCTTCGGTGACGAAGAGCCCGAGAATCACCCCGACAAGTGGAAAGCCGGCCATGCCGTCCTCCATTACACAGCCCGTGCCGGCGCCTGTCTCGTGAAAAAACCGCAGCTTGCGCGCCGGGTGGCACGGCGCACACCCCGAGTGCAACCTGGCGAGTGCAGCCCGGAGGCCCCGCTCGCGCGGCGGGCGGAGGCCGCTCGCGCGGCGGGCGGAGACCCCGCTCGCGCGGCGGGCGGCCTACTTGCCCTTCTTGCGCTTGCCGAACAGCGGGCGCTTGCCGCTGCCGGCGGCCTCGCCGCTCTCGTCGGCCAGCTCCTTCAGCAGCTCGCGCTGCCGGCTGGTCAGCGTGCGCGGCACCTCGACCTTGAACTGCAGGGCGTGGTCGCCGCGACCGTAGCCATCGAGGCGGGTCATGCCCTGGCCGCGGCGCATGACCACGTGCCCTGGCTGCGTGCCCGGCTCGACCTCGACCTCGGTGGTCCCGGTCGCGCCGTCGTCGAGCGTCGGCACCTTCACCGTGCCGCCCAGGGCCGCGACGGTGAACGGGATGGTGACCTCGCTCAGCACGTCGGCGCCCTCGCGATGGAAGCGCTCGTCGGCGGTGACGTGCAGCACCACGTAGAGATGGCCCGCCGGCCCGCCCGCGCGCCCGGCCTCGCCCTTGCCGGTCACGCGCAGCGTGCGTCCGTCGTCGATGCCGGCGGGGATGTTCACCGACAGCGTCTCGTGCTTGACCACGGCGCCCTGGCCCTGGCAGTCGACGCACTTGGCGACGATGTTCACGCCCTGGCCGTGGCACTGCGGGCAGGTCGTGCCGATCATGAAGAAGCCCTGCGAGTGCATGACCTGGCCGCGGCCGTTGCACGTGGCGCAGCGCTGCGGCTGCGTGCCCGGCTTGGCGCCGCTGCCGCTGCAGACGGTGCAGACGACCGGCCGCTTGACGTCGACCTCCTTGGCGATGCCGGTCACGGCCTCGGCGAAGGTGATCTCGACGTCGACACGCAGGTCCGAGCCGCGCTCGCCGCCGCCGCGACGCTGGCGTCCGGCCCCAGCCCGACCGCCGAACAGGCCGTCGAACAGGTCGCCGAAGTGCGAGAAGATGTCGTCGACACCCGAGAAGCCCGAGAAGCCCTGCTGGCGCATGCCCTCGTGGCCGAAGCGATCGTAGTGCGAGCGCTTGTCGGGGTCCTGGAGCACCTCGTAGGCCTCGGCGGCCTCCTTGAAGCGCTCCTCCGCGGCGATGTCGCCCGGATGATGATCCGGGTGGCACTCCATGGCGACCTTCCTATAGGCCTTCTTGATCTCGCCCTGTTCAGCGGAGCGGGTGACACCCAGGATTTCGTAGTAATCGCGCTTCGCTGCCATTTGATGGAATGGCTTTGGTAATCCCCACATAGACGGGTGTCAAGCAAGACATCGACGACCGGCGGAACCTGCGGACCCATCCGGTGTCTATGCTCAGGACCGTCGCTCACGGCGGTCTTCGAAAGGAAACTCCAATGAAGCCGCAGAGTTCGGTGGAGGGCCGACGTGCCCTCGAGGTCGTCGTGTGTCTCGAGGATTCGATCCTGGACGTGATCCATCTGCGCACCGCCGGGCAAGTGCGCGCGGGTCACGACAAGGGCTGCCAGGTGGTCCTGCCGGCCGAGGCGTTGGGTGGGGCGGGCAGCCTGGTGCTGGCCTCGCTGGACGCCTCCGGGCAGGCGTACGCGGCACGCGCCCTGGACGCGAGCGGCGCCATGCGGCCCATCGACGAAGCGGAGAATGTTTCGCTCGAGACCGGCAAGCTGCGCGTCTTCGTGCGCTCGGTACCCGACACCCAGACCGCCACGCGCGGCACGTGGGGCCTCGACCGACACGCCGCCAAGGTCGGCGCGGTCACCCTGGTCGGCCACCTGGCGTTCCTGTGGATGATCCTCGCCATCCCGCCCGAGGCCAAGGCGATCGCGTGGCTCGATGCCTACCGCAACGATCGGCTGATCAAGGTGCGGTCGAAGCCGACCGAGGACGAGCTGCTGAAGCAGCAGAAGGCGGACGCGCCCGGCGAGAACGGCGCCGAGGCGGGCGCCCAGGCGGCCGCGCACACCGGCCCGAGCGGCAAGATGGGCACGCCCGACAAGACGACCAAGGGTGCAACCGCGCTGAAGGGCACCGAGAAGGTCGACCGGCCGAGCGCGCAGAACATGCGCGACTGGGTCTCGGGCCGCGGCGTGCTCGGCGTCATGAAGGCCACGGACATGTCGCCCATCCTCGCGGCCGACGAGCAGTTCTCCGGCACGCAGGACAAGTACGCCTCCGGCAGCGACAACATGCCTCCCGGTGATGGCTACGGCACGATCGGCTCGGGCTACGTCGGCGACGGCCGCGGCGGCTGCCCGCCCGGCGCGGCCTACTGCTCCGATGGCACGATCGGGTCGGGCCGCTACAAGACCATCGGCATCGGTCCCGGCGGCTACGACAGCGGCACCGGTGACGGCACCAACCTGCGCCCGCGCGGCAAGCCCGACCACGAGCTGCCCACCATCGGCAGGGCCGAGATCGGCGCCGACGGCCTCGACAAGGCGATCGTGAAGCGCTACGTGCGCGACCGGCTGCAGGCGATCGGCTACTGCTACGAGAAGCAGCTCACCGTGGCCTCGAACCTGGGCGGCACGATCACGGTCGAGTTCGTCATCGGCCCGAACGGCGCGGTGATCTCGGCGCGCGGCGACGGCACCGTCGGCTCGAAGGCCGCCGACAGCTGCGTCGTCGACCAGGTGCGCGGCATCCAGTTCCCCAAGAACGACGCGATGACCAACGTGCGCTACCCGTTCACCTTCCACACCTCCGGTCAGTAGTCCGCGGGTAGGATGCGGGCGTGCGACGCCCGCTGCTCCTGCTCGGCCTGACCGTCCTGATCGCCTCGCTGCTGCCCGCTACACGCGCGTTCGCGCACCAGTCCTCGGTCACCTACTCCTCGGTCACGGTCGACGACGAAGGCGGCGTCAGCTACCAGCTGCAGCTGTCGACGCGCGATCTCTTCGAGGCGCTCGCGCTCGACCGCGACCGCGACGCCACCGACGAGGAGATTCGCGCCGGCCAGGCTCGATTGTTCACCTACGTGAGCGAGCGCCTGCGCGTCGCCGACGGTGAGCGAGCATGCCCGCTCACGCCTGCCAGCGAGCAGGCGATCGAGATCGTCCAGCAGAACGATCGATTCGTGAAGCTGCGCCTCACCGCCCGCTGCGGCGCGCCCATCCAGCTGCTCGCCATCGACTACGACCTGTTCTTCGATCTCGACGCCGCCCACCTGGGCATCGTGCAGGTGACGCACGCGGGCGAGACGGTGCGGCGCGAGCTCGCCGAAAGCGCCGCGCGCTTCGAGTGGGAGCTGGGCAGCGCTGCGCCCGAGAGCATGGGCTTCGTCGACTTCATCGAGTCGGGCGTCGAGCACATCTTCACCGGCTACGATCACATCTGCTTCCTCATCGGCCTCTTGCTGGTCGCCACGGTGCGCGCGCGGCGCACGCCCGGCACGGGCGCCGCGTTCTACGAGCCGCGAGACGCACGCGACGCCGCGCTCCTCGTGCTGAAGACGGTCACCGCGTTCACCGTGGCGCACTCGCTGACGCTCATCGCCGCCGCGCTCGGCTGGTTCGAGCTGCCCTCTCGCCTGGTCGAGAGCACCATCGCCGCGTCGATCGTGTACGTCGCCGCCGAGAACGTGCTCACCGTCGAGCCGAAGAACCGCTGGCCGCTCGCGTTCGGCTTCGGGCTGGTGCACGGCATGGGCTTCGCCTCGCTCCTGCGCCCGCTCCTGCCGCCGACCGGCGTGGTGCCGTCCCTGCTCGCGTTCAACCTGGGCGTCGAGCTCGGGCAGCTCTCGATCGTGGCGGTGGTGCTGCCGCTGCTCGTGCTCGGCGCGCGTCGGAGCGCCGCCGGCTACCGCCGCTTCGTGGTCGTCGGCGGCTCGGCGGTGATCGGGCTGTTCGGGCTGCTCTGGCTGATCGATCGCGTCTTCGACGTGAAGACCATCAGCCGCTGGCTGTAGAGCGGCGGTCGGCGCGCTAAATTTAGGTCTGGAGGTTCGACTCGCGCACGAACAGCAGGTACTGCTCCTCGATGTCGTCGACATCCATGCGCTTGCCGCAACTCGGGCAGGCGACCGCGGGCAGCTTGCCGCCGGCCAGGCGGCAGTCGGCGACCGTGAACAGGTGGTCCATCTCGTGCTCGCAGCCCTCGCAGACCATGGCCGCGTAGAACGACGTCACCAGGCCCTTGCCGAGGAAGCCGGCGACCATGTTCATCTGATCGACGACCGGCGGCGGACACTCGATGAGCTCGAGGCGACAGTCGGCGGGCACGCGCCGGATCGAGTCGATCCAGGAGCGCACGCCGTACGAGTTGATGCGGCGCACGCCACGCAGGCTGAGGCGCACGTCGCCGTGCAGGCCGTGGAAGAAGGCGAGATCGGCGTGCTCGTCGATCACGCCGGTCAGCTTCAACGTGCGCCCGCCCTCACCCTCCGTCGCCTCCACTCGAAACGCCATCGAGGAAGGATCATTGGCCACTTAGGAACCTCCTGGCTGCGCTATGCGACCGCGGCGGGAGTCTCGGGCTCCTGCACGAAGATGTGGAACGACTTGGGCAGCTGCCGGAACTGCTTCATGGACAGCCGTAGATCAATGAGCGAGATCACCTCGGTGCGGTGTCCGGGATCGATATTTATGATGAACTTGGACAGCGACTGGAACACCCGGAACAAGCCGATGCCGGCGCCGCCCGACGCCTCGGAGAGCTGCTGCGGGCCCTTCACCAGGCAACGGTTCAGATAGCTCACGATGGTGTCGTGGGTGAGCGTACCGAACGGGTCGCTCTGCGAGACCGCGATGTGGTTGCCGTCGCAGGCGAACTCGAGCGTGCCGACCTCGTGCGGCTCGAGCACGACCGCCTCGCGGCGCGACATTTTTGCGTACTTGGCGTGGCCCGAAGCGTCACGCGGGGCGTTATAGATGGCGTTGGTGATGAGCTCGTCGACGACGGTCTCGACCATCTCGACGACGCGTTCGTTGCAGCCCAGGCGGCGCGCGTAGTCAGCCACCTGGTGCACGTAGTCCATCTTGAAGCGCGACTCGGAGATGGCCAGGCGGTAGGGCTCGACGCCCCACATGAGGTACTTGTCGAGGCCGAACAGGTCGCGCCGCAGCATCTTCGACGAGGTCACGATGAGCTCGTCGGGATCGAGCGGCTCGTCGTTCTTGGCGATGAGGTTGCGCACGTAGCGCCGCTCCTGCATGAGCGGCAGGTAGTTCTCGGTGCGCGCGGTCGCGTGCATGACCAGGCAGGTCTGCGGGCTCTGCGCGTGCAGCTTGTCGAAGAACTTGCCCCACTTGGAGTCGGTCGCGACCGGCGGGTCGAAGTTGACCATGAGCAGGTCGTAGCCACCGGCGTCGACCTTGCGGACGAGATCCTCTTCGTCGATGGCCAGATCGACGTCTGACTGGGTGGCGAGCAGCGCGCGCTCGGCTATGCGACGGACCTTGTGGTCCGGATCGTAGAACAGGATTCGACGACCCTTCACGGCCCTAACTTACCACAAACTTTTGCGACCTGTCTTCATAGGATATGATTCCCGCGAGCCGAGCACCTTGTGATCACGGCCCATAGCGACTGCGGAGTGATGGGGTAAGGATGGTCCGCAAGCTGGATGAAAAGGACGCCCCGCGCCTCGAGAGAGATGCGCTCCGCGATCGAGACGCGCCGCGTCCGCGCCTCCTGGTCGTCGACGACGAGCCGATGAACCTCGACCTGCTCGAGCGTAGCCTGCGCAAGAAATACGAAGTCCTCACCGCCGGCAGCCCCGAGCTGGCGCTGCAGATCCTGCGGCGCGGCGACGACATCGCCTTGATCCTGAGCGACTACCGCATGCCCGGCATGACCGGCACCGAGTTCCTCGCCGAGTCGATCAAATACAACCCTCGCGCCAAGCGCGTGATCATCACCGGCTACGCTGACGTCGACGGCATCATCGATGCCATCAACCAGGGGCAGATCCACTACTTCGTCCGCAAGCCGTGGAACCACCAGGACCTCGAGCGCACCGTCGACCAGCTGGTGCAGATGCATCGCCTCGAGAAGGAGAACCGCCGGCTGGTCGACGAGCTGCGCGGCGCCAACGAGGACCTCCAGGCGCGCCAGGGCCTGCTCTCGCAGAGCCTCGACGATCGCGGCCAGGAGCTGCTGGACGCCAACACCGAGCTCGAGCGAGTCAACCGCGAGCTGGCCATCCTCGCCTTCCGCGACGGGCTCACCGGCCTGTACAACCACCGCAGCTTCCACGAGCGGCTGCGCGAGGAGGTGGCGCGGGCGCGCCGCTACACCAAGTCGCTGTCGCTGATCTTCGCCGACCTCGATCACTTCAAGTCGCTGAACGATCAGTACGGCCACCCGCTCGGCGACGACGTGCTGCGCCGCGCCGCCGAGGTCCTGCGCGGCGGCCCGAACCCCGATCAGCGGCAGGGCCACGGCACGCGCGAGAGCGATGTGCTCGCGCGCTACGGCGGCGAGGAGTTCGTGCTGCTCCTGCCCGAGACCGCGAAGGCGGGCGCCAAGCTCAAGGCGGAGCGGCTGCTCGCCGAGGTGCGCGCGGCGGTGTTCCCGGGCGGCCGGCGCGTGAGCATGAGCTTCGGCGTCGCGTCGTTCCCCGAGGACGCGCGCACCAGCGAGGAGCTGCTCGCGTTCGCCGACCACGCGCTCGGGGTGGCCAAGCAGGCGGGCCGCGATCAGGTGCAGGTCTACGGCGTTGGCGCCGCGGCGCTGGCGCCGGGCGCGAGCGAGGCCGCGCGCATGGGCGGCGCGCCCGCGGCCACCGCGGCGGTCGAGACCAGCAGGAGCGTGCGGCGCGTGCCGCTCGGCACCTGGGCGCAGACCGGCGGCGGCGTCTCCGAGGCCGACGACTACCCCAGCTACCACGAGCGTATCGTCGGCATCGTCGGCTCGCTCGAGCGCGAGCGCGCGCTCGGCTGCCTGTACGTCGATCTCTCCCGGCTGCGTCGCGTCGAGCTCGAGTACGGCGTGGCGCGCCACAACGAGCTGCTCGCGCGCGTGGGCAAGATGCTGGTCGAGCTGCGCGGTGACAGCATGCGCAAGAGCGACCTGCTGTGCCGCGGCGACGACGGCGACGCGTTCGTCTACTTCCTCTCGGCGGCGCGCACGCGCGCGCTCGAGGGCCAGAGCGGGCAACCGCCGCAGGAGCTCGAGGCCGCCGCGCAGCGCGTCCAGGAGCACGTCGAGCAGGCGCTGCAGCGCGAGGTCTTCGACCTCATCCACGACGCGCCGCGCGTGGCGGTCGGCTACGCGCGCGTGCTGCACAACCCGATGCTGCGCGCCGAGCGCGTGATCTCGAAGCTGGTGGAAGAGGCCAAGGAGTCGTCGGCGCTGATGCGCCGGCGGCAGGCGCAGCGCGACAAGGATCTGCTGCAGGAGATCATCCTCGAGGAGCAGCTCACACCGGTCTACCAGCCGATCGTGCACCTGGACTCGGGCGACATCTTCGGCTTCGAGGCGCTCACGCGCGGCCCTCGCCGCTCGCCGCTCGAGGCGCCCATGGCGCTGTTCGGCGTCGCCGGCGAGGTGAACCTCTTGTTCGAGCTGGACCGCGCCTGCTTCCGCGGCGCGCTGCGCGGCGCGGTCGGCCTCGAGCCGGTGCACCGGCTGTTCGTGAACCTCTTGCCCATGTCGTTCTACGACGCGTCGTTCATCGAGACCGAGGTGATGGCGCTGCTCGAGGCCGCCAACCTCACGCCCGCCAACGTGGTCTTCGAGATCACCGAGCAGCTGGCGATCGAGAACTTCTCGTCGTTCAAGCGCGCGCTCGCGGTCTACACCAACATGGGTTTCGGCGTGGCCGTCGACGACGTGGGCACCAAGCACTCGAACCTCGAGGCGGTGATGTCCTTGCGCCCGCACTTCGTGAAGCTCTCCGACATCCTGACCCGCGGCGCCGCGAAGAGCACGGTCAAGCGCGAGATGCTGCGCTCGCTCGGGCGCATCTCCGAGGCCATCGACGCGGTCATGGTCGCCGAGGGCATCGAGACGCCCGACGACCTGGTCGTGCTGAAGGACCTGGGCGTGAAGTACGGCCAGGGCTACTTCCTGGCCCGCCCGGGCGCGCCGTTCCCACGCCTGCGCGCGTCGGTGAAGCGCGCGGTGCGCTCGCTCGCCGCCGGCTCACGCCGCCCCATCCCCGCGCCGCCCGCGCTCGAGCTCGAGATCGACGAGGATGGCGAGTTCAGGGAGAACACCAACCCCGCGCTCGAGGTGGCGACGCTCCTGCCGCGCGGCGCCCACGACCACGGTGACGGCTTCGACGAGGAGAGCTCGACCGGCGGCGGCCACCAACCCAGCGAGCCCGACCTCACCCGCGCCAGCGACCCTGGTGGCAACGGCGCCCACTGATCTCATCGCGAGCCCGCCTACCCATGGACCAGACCTCATTCAACAAGCTCCTCATGTTCGGCGTCGAGAAGGGTGTCTCCGACGTCCACTTCGAGGTCGGCTATCCGCCTCACTACCGCCTGCAAGGCGAGCTGCTCGGCGCGGTCAAGGTGCCGCCGCTCAAGCCGAACGACACCGAGGACATCGCCCGCTTCATCCTCGAGCCGCGCGGCGCGGCGGTCGATGCGCACCGGCCGTTCGCCGAGATCGACGCGTCGTACTGGATCCCGGGCAGCGGCCGGTTCCGGGCGTCGATCTTCCGGCAGCGCGGCACCATCGGCATCGTGCTGCGCATCATCCCGGTGAAGATCAAGAGCTTCGCCGAGCTGAACCTGCCGCCGATCCTGGGCGAGATCGCCGAGCTCCGCCGCGGCATGGTGCTGGTGACCGGCGCGACCGGCAACGGCAAGACCACGTCGATCGCGGCCATGCTGCGCCACCTGAACGAGACCCGGCGCGCGCATATCATCACCGTCGAGGATCCAATCGAATACCTCTACGAGCCCGGCAAGTGCATGATCGTCCAGCGCGAGGTGGGCTCCGACACGCTCAGCTTCCGCGACGCGCTGCAAGCGGCGATGCGCCAGGATCCCGACGTCATCATGGTCGGCGAGATCCGCGACCGCGAGACCGCCGAGATCTGCCTGAAGGCCGCGGAGACCGGCCACCTCATCATCAGCGCGATCCACACGCCCGACGCGGTCGCGACGCTGCAGCGCTTCGTCGGGCTGTTCCCGAGCGCCGAGCAGGAGCTCATCCGTGACCGCCTGGGCGACACGTTGCAGGCGATCGCGTCGTTGCGCCTGCTCGTCGCCAAGGACGGCCGCAGCCGCGTGCCGGCGGTCGAGGTCCTGCGCGTGACGCGCTCGGTGCGCGAGTGCATCCGCGGCGCGGGCCGCCTGGGCGAGATCCCCGAGCTGATGAAGCGCGGCCGCGATCTCTACGGCATGCAGCTGTTCGACCAGCACCTGCTCGAGCTGGTGTCGCAACAGCGCATCACGATGGAGACCGCGGTCTACGCGGCGTCGAACCCGGAAGAGTTCGAGCGCTCGATGACGATCGAATAGGCGGGCGAGCTACCCGCGGGCTGACTCAGCTCGCCTCAGCTCAGCCTGCCGCGGCTACCGGAAGCTCGATGCAGAACACCGCCCCTGCAGGAACATTGGGCTCCATCCAGATGCGGCCCCCGAGCGCCGCGACCGCGAGACGGCACGACGTCAGGCCAAAGCCGTGTCCTCGATGGCTGCCCGACTCGGGATCGAGCCGCACGTGCATGTCGAAGATCTTGGTGCGGAGCGCGAGCGGCACGCCGGGCCCCGCATCGGACACGCGCGCGAGCAGCGGTCCCCCCACAGGGACTTGCACGTGCAGGCGCACGGTGCTCCCCGGCGGCGCGTACTTGAAGGCATTGTCGAGGAGGTTCTCGAGCGTGCGCCGGACGAGGTCGACATCGGTCACGATCTCCTGGGCCTCGAGCTCGAAGACCGCTTCGAACACGTGCTGGGTCCCGAACGCCACGTAGCGCGCGGTCGTGGCGATGTGATCGAACAAGGAAGCCAGGCTGACGCGCGACACGATGGGCCGCAGCCTGCCGCTCTCACCAGCGCCGATATCGAGCAAGTTCATCATCATGCGCTCCAGCGCGTGACCCGCGACCATCACGTCGTCGACCGTTCGACTGACCTCGCCCGGAACATCGACCCGCGACTGCAAGTAGTGCATCCCGCCGAGCACGACCGTGATGGGTCCGCGCAGGTCATGAACGATCAGCGCCGTCAGCTGCTGCCGCTCGCCCTCGGCCTCCCGGAGCTCGTGAACGGCCCGACGAAGCTCGATCTGCGCCTCGACCTCGAGCGCGAGCGCGTGCAAGGCGTCGTACTGCGGCGAGGAGAGGTGTCGCGCCGACCGGTCGATGACGCACAGGCTTCCGAGCGCCATCCCGTTCCGGGAGCGGATGGGGACGCCGGCGTAGAAGCGGATGCAGGGCGACGAGAGCACGAGTGGATTCTGGGCGAAGCGCTCGTCCTTCCATGCGTCCTCGACGACCAGTGTCTGGCCCTTCTCGACCGCATGGGCGCAGAACGAGTCTTCCCGCGCCGTCTGCTTGACGTCGAGACCCGTGGCTGCCTTGAACCACTGGCGGTCCGCGTCGATCAGGCTGATGAGCGCGATGGGACAGCTACAGATCGTAGCCGCGATCCGTACGATACGGTCGAACGCCTCTTCGGGCGGTGTATCGAGCAAGCCGTGCGAGCGCAGGGTCTCGAGTCGTTCGGCCTCACTCACCACTGAAGCGCTCACGATGGCCTCCCTCCTCCTACCCACCATACGGACTAACGTTAGCTACTAATACGTTCCAGGATCTCCTCGCGCGACGCTAGCCCCTTCTCGATGAGCAAGCCGAGCAGCTTGCGCAGGACGTCCTCGTCGCGGGCGACCAGCGCCTCGAGGCGCTGCACGCGCTCCTGCAGCGACGCGATCTCGCGATCGCGCTCGGCCGCGTCGACCACATGCGGCGCGAACGGCATGGACGGGCTGGCGCTCGCGCCGCCACCGCCACCGACGATCTGCTCGAACTGCTGCGCCCGACGCGCCGCGGCCACCGACGGCGCGCTGGGCACGTCGGTGATAGCCATGGGCGCGGCCTTCTGGCCGGGGCCGGGGCCGGGGCTGGCGCCGCCGCCCTCGTCGAGCAAGCGCGTCGATGGCGTGAACTGCCCCTGCGGCGGGAACGGCACCGGTGCATCGCGGCCGTGGCCGCCGCCGAACTGGATGCTGGCCACGCCGCGGGCGTAATACTTCGCGACCGCGCGCTCGATCATCTTGGGGCCGGCCAGGTGTGGGCGGACGTTCAACCGGGTGCGGATGCGCAGCTCGTCGATGATGCCGAGGTTGGTCGGGTCGGCCATCGCGACGTCGAGGAACTTCCCCTGCACCGCGAAGGGCACGACGCTGTGCTGCTCCGACAGCTCGGGTGGTACCAGGTCGAGCACGTCGGCGGGGATGCTCTTGGTGTCGAGGTTCACCATCGGGAAGTTCAGCTGGTGCGACAGCGCCTGCACCATCGCATCCTCGGTGATGCCGCCCATGTCGACGAGGATGCGCCCGAGCGGGCCGCCCCAGCGGCGCTGCTCCGTCAGCGCGGCGCGCAGGCGTGCGTCGTCGAGGACACCAGCCTGCACCAAGATCTCGCCCAGCCGTTTACGCGCCATCGTGTTCTCCCGCCGCTCACGCTCTAGCGTAGCTGGTTCTTGAGGTGACCACCTAGAAACGACCGACGACCCGGAAGAAGAAGCCATGCGTGTCGCGCTCGAGCTCGGCCAGCTCGTCGTCGGAGAAGTGGCTGAAGTTCCAGCCCACGCCGAGCCTGACGTAGCGGCTCACGTTGTAGTCGATCTCGAAGAGCACGCCCTGCCGCTGCTCGGCGCCCAGCTCGTCGCCGCGGCCGAGGCGCAGCGCGCGGTACTCGAAGGCGACGTCCCACTTGCCGTGGAAGCCCCAGGACAGGCGCGCCAGGAACAGGAGCGCGTCGGTGCGCGCGGACAGCACCTGATCGGCGAGCAGCTCGGCGTCGGTCTCGGTGCGCTTCCACGCGAGCTTGCCCGAGAGCGTGAGGTTCGCGGGCAGCCCGATGATGGGCGCGAGCGCGAGCACGTGCGAGCGGTTCTCGATCGACTCGCCCTGCGCGCCGATCGGGCGCATGTCGAGCAGGAACGAGTAGCGGAACAGCAGATCGAGCCAGTCGAGGCGCAACGGGCGGTAGGCCCAGCCGGTGGTGGCCTCGATGAAGCGCGCGGCGGTGAACTTGCCGGGCACGCCGACCGGCAGGCTGCCCTCGTCCTCGCGCTCGGCGTTGGTGATGTCCTCGGTGTGCGCGAGCCGGAAGCGGCCCAGGAAGGTCAGGTCCTCGCTCCACTTCCAGTCGCCCGCAACCGAGGCCACGACCTGCAGCCGGCGGCCCGAGGGCAGGACCAGCGGCGAGCCGGGTGCGGTGCCGCCGTGCTCGGGGAACGTGCCGGGCGGGGTCACGCCGCGCGGGTCGTCCTTGATGAGATCGGCGTACTTCGGATCGACCGCGCCGGTGAGGCCCTGGCCGGCCACGCCCTCGTCGTAACGCAGCTCCACCATCGACGAGGCCTTCCAGCGCTCCGACTTCAGGATCTCGGTGCCCACGTGGAAGACATCGCGCGCGTTGCGCCCCGTCGGCGTGCCATCGGGTAGCGTGCCGCCGAAGGTCTGCTGGTGCTCGAAGCCGGCCGCGAGGTTCCAGCCCGGCGCGACCGTCCAGCGATGCCCCACGCCGAGCACGGCGCGGTTGCGCACGCCCAGCATGCCCGACTCGAGCTGGTACTCGCCGTAGGCCTTGCCACCGCCGCTCGCGCCGAAGCGATCCTCGGCGCCGACGATGCTGGTCGAGACCAGGCGCCCGTCGCGGCTCTCGGCGCGCTGCGTAGCGTACATGGACGAGGTGTCGCCGACCGGCGTCTTGAGGCCGATCTGCGCGGCGGTGTCGCCGTTCCAGCGCGCGGAGACGGTGCCGCTCACGTGCAGGTCCTTGGCGAGCTCCCAGTCGGCGCCGAAGCTGGTCGCCACGCCGGCGAGCGGCTCAGCGGTGCGCGTGGCCGGGTTGCCGGTGGGCGACATCGGCGTGAGCGTCGGATCGCGGTTCGAGTCGGTGAACTGGAGCTCCTGGCCGGCGCGCAGCACCAGCCGCTTCGATACCCGGTACGAGCCCTGGCCACCGACGCCGTAGCGGTTGGTGCTCACCTGGTTGGTGCCGTCGGGCAAGCCGGCGGTCGTCGAGACCGCGTGGTGCGCGAGCTCGACCTTGTAGCCGATCTTCTTGCCGGTGCGCGCCCACTGCAATGTCGTGATGTGGCTCTCGCGCTCATCGAGGGCGAGCGGATCGGTGTGCGCGAGCAGCGTCTCGGGCGAGGGGCCGACGCGCGGCACCGTGGCGATGTCGGCGTCGTGGCGGAAGGTCAGCGTGTCGATCGCGGTCAGGGCGTACGAGGCCAGGACGCCGTACTTCTGCCGGCCCTGCTCGAGGATCGTGCCGCCCGCGTAGAAGCCGCGATCGAGCTCCTGCGCGTAGGCGCGCACGCGCAGGCTCTCGGCCCACTCGGCCTCGGCGAAGTCGCCCAGCGTCGTGTCGACCTCGATCTTCCAGGCCGCGTGGCCGCCGCGGCCGGCGTCCACCGTGGTCAGGCCGACCGCGTTCAGGCCCTGGAAGCTCAGGCCGCCGTCCATGGAGATGAAGTTGTCGGCATCGGTCGCGGTCGAGCGCGCCAGCTCGGCGCGCAGCGTGGTGCGCTTGCCCGGCTTCCAGGTCACGTCGGCGCCGGCGAGCGTGTAGTCGCCCAGGCCGCCATCGGCGCTGCGGCCCTCGCCGAGTACACCCGCGCCGATCGCGAGCGTGTCGAAGAGCGTGTCCTTCACGTACACGCCGGCGGCCGCGCCGCCCTCGCCGTCGTCCGGCTGGTACTCGTAGGTGACCTCGACATAGACCGGGTGGCCGTCGAGCGGCGTCTGCGACGAGTCCAGGTTGTCGATCAGGAACGAGGCGTCGGCGGTCGACGCGATGGGCGCCTTGAACATGACGCGGCCGCCGGTCGGGTCGATCACGTAGTCGACGTCGCGGCCGAGCGCGCGCTCCGACAGCACGAGGCCATTGTCGCGGTCGCGCACGATCAGGCGCACGCGCTCGGAGCCCTCGACGAGCCGGCCATGGCGCAGGTAGTAGAGCGAGCCGCCGGTGGCGCGGAAGAGGTTCACGTCACGCGCCAGTCGGCCGTCGCCCATGGAGGCGAACACCTTGGCCTCTTGCCTGAGCCGGACGGCGCCGCCGAAGTCCTTCTTGAAGTCGACCGCCGCGCCGTAGACGGTGCGGTCGTAGCGGAACAGCTCGCCGCCCGAGCGCAGGTCGGTCTTGAAGTTGCCGACGATGGCCTTGGAGTCGTCGGCCTCGACCAGGACGTACAGCTTGCCGCGCGCGTTGGCGTCGCGGACCTCGGTGGCGGAGTCGCCGTAGACCGCGTAGTCGCGGGTCGGATCGAGGGTGTTCTGGAAGAACTCCTCGAAGCCGGCGCGGCGCGCGGTGTCGACGTGTGCGGTGACGTTGTACTTCTCGAAGAAGTCGCCGCCCTTGAGGCTCGCCTTGTAGTAGAGCGCGACGCGCCCGTGGAAGAGCACGTGGCCGGCGCGCAGCGTGGTCGCGTCGGTCATGCCGTCGAGCTCGGCGCCGTCGGTGGTCCAGCCGTCACCTCCGGCGCCCGGTCCGGTGGCGTACGCGCTCGAGATCGCGCCGTCGGCGAGCACGAGCAGGAACTGCTGCGACTCGGCGACCCGCACCGGCCAGGCGATCTGCGCGACGTTGTCGTCGGGATCGACGGCCTCGACCAGCAGCGTCGAGTCGCCCATGGGCAGCGTGACGAGCTCGTCGAACGTGCCGTCCTTGCGCACATGGATCTCGCGTCCGTTGATGCGCACGCGGTTGCGCACGTGGGTGCGGCCGGTGACCCACAGATCGGGCGCGGCCAGCTTGAGCCCGCGCGGCGGGAGATCGACGGTGAGATCCGCGGCCAGCACCTCGGCGGGGACCTCGATCTTGGCGTTCGTGCCCGCGGACAGGATGAGCCGGCCGGCGCGCGCGCCGGTCCGGCCGGCGAGCGCGTCGGGATCGGCGAGCGCGTCGGGGTCGTCGACGAGCGCGTTCTCGAGCTCGGCGCCGCCGAACTCGTCCGAATCTCCGGCGAGCGAGAGCGTCGCGGTCGGGCCGCGCTCGAGGCGCGCGTCGGCGGCGTTCGTTGCGGACGCGGCGTTCGTTGCGGACGCGGCGTTCGTCGCAGACGCGGCGTTCGTCGCGGACGCGGCGTTCGCGCCACCCGGCGGCAGGAGCGCATCCTCGCCGGTGCCGGAGTTGTCGACCGGGTCGCCGGTGGGCGGCAGGAGGTTGTCGTCCTCGTAGGGCGCACGCGACGAGGGCGACGAAGGCGCGGCGGGCGCCGGGGCGTTCGAGGGCTTCGACGGCCTCGGCTCGGGCAGGATCCAGATCGCACGCTGGCCGCTCGGCCGCACCAGCTCGATCACCAGCCCGCCGCCCTTCGGCACCGTGGTTGCCGTCGAGAAGGTGGTGCCGTTCGCCTCGAACGCGACCGGCTCGCCGGCCACCATCAGCCGCGGCGGCGCCGCCACCGGCGCCGGGATCGCCGTGATCCTGAACGACTCCTGGCGCGCCTTCTTGGGCGCGTCGGCGGGGACGACGGTCGTGGTCAGCTCGACGCGGTCGACCGGGATCTGGAGCTTCGTCATGTACGCGCGCACGCGCGCCTCGCGCGCCGCCTGCGCCAGGCGCACGTCGGTGGCCGACTGCGTCTGGTTCGCCGGGCCGGCCACGGCGACGATCGCGATCTTGTAGGTCTCGCCCACCGGCCGCTTGCGCACGTTGGTCGCGAAGCGCGCCAGCAGGTTTTTCACGCGCGCTCCCGGCTCGTTCTTCTTGGTGAAGCCGGTGCCCTTGACCTCCAGCACCGGGAAGCCGCCCGCCTTGACCGCGCCGACCACGAACGTGCGCACCGGCGACTCGCCGCGGTTGCCGCGCGCGTCCTCGACCACGAAGCGGTACTGGTAGCGCCCGCCCTTCTTGACCTTCAGCACGTTCGCGTCGTCGGTGCCTAGCCACTCGAGCGTCGGCGGCGGCAGCCCACGGCCCTCGGCCCGATAAACCGGTGCCTCGCCGGGCGCCGCGCCCTGGGTGCTGACCACGAGCGTCCAGCGCGCAGGCTCGACCGCGGCGGGTACCACCGGCTCGAAGCGCAGGGGCTTCTCGAGGCGCGCGGGCAGCCCCGGGATGACCTTCTTGAGCTTCGCCAGGCGGCGCGCCGGCTTGGCCGGGAGGATCTTGTAGTTCGGCTCGGTTCCCGGCGCGGCCTTCTCGAGGCCCACGTCGATCGACGCCAGCCCGGCGAGCGCGGCGTCCAAGGTCACGCCATCGATGCTGACCGCACCACTGGCCGCGTCACCGACGATGCGACGCGAGCGCGGCGTCACCGGCGGCGCGACCGGCACCGCCGTGGCGCCCGGCGGCGGCGGCACGACGACCCACATGGCGACGCGACGACCGTCGGTCGCCTGTAGGTCGACGAGGATCCGCCCGTCGGCGGGCGTCGGCACGTTCTTCACGAAGCGGCCGGCCTCGTCGAGCGTCGCGGCGGCGCCGAGCACGAGCGCGTCAGCCGCGCCGGCCGGCGCGTCGGGCACCACCGCACCCGCGACCCGCGGCGGCGGCGGCACGATGCGTACGATCACGCGCCGGTTCTGCGCCTTGTCCTTGGCCTTCTTGGTGCCCGCGATCGGATCGAGCGAGCCGCGCCCGCGCGCCTTGATGCGGTCCAGCGCCGCGCCGGTCAGCCCCAGCTCCTTGGCCAGCAGCGCCTTCGCGACGTCGGCCTGCTTCTGCGTCTCGGCGATGCGCTTCAGCCGATCGCCGGTGCCGTCGGCGTGGACCTCGATCACGATCGTGTCGTCGGCGCCGATGCGCCTGGCCAGGCCCTGCACCTGGCGCGTCAGCGCCTTGGTGGCGCGCGGCTTCTTCGCGCCGCCGATGAAGAACGCGCCGCGCAGCGTCTCGGCACGCTCGGGCGCGAGCGGCAGCCCGTAGGCCACGCCGAACGACACGCGCGCGCTCGACGTTTCGACGTCGCCCTCCGCCTGCACGCGCAGCTGGCCCACGTAGACCGCGTCGCGCGCGATCGACTTGCCGTCCTCGTCGGTGCCGTTCCACCCGATGTCGCCGGGGGCGCCCTGCCCGCGCAGCGTCTTCACCAGGCTCAGCTCGCCGGTCGCCTCGACGCGGCGGATCGCCAGCGTCCACGATTTCGGCGCGGCGGCGCCGTCCCAGCGACCGCGGAAGACCGGCAGCGGCGCGCTCCAGCCGGTGCCGTTGGGTGGCGCGACCAGGTTCGGCCGTCCGTCCGCCCCGCCCGCGCGCGGCAGCTCGAGCGCCGGGTCGAGCACGAGCGTCAGGTCCACCGTCGGCAGCGCGACGCGCTTGCCGTCGACCGCGAGCGCCATGGTACCGACGTCGCCAGCGATGGTCGTCGAGGTGCGCGGCCAGACACGCTTCGGCGCGATCGAGCCTTTGGTCTTGCCCGACAGCTTGATCGACCCCTCTGGATCCGTGGTCGTGATCGCGCTGGTCCGCCCGCAGGTGACCGGGAAGTCGACGCGCGTGGCGAACCCGCGGGTGAAGTAGATGACCTCCGACTCGCGCTCCTCGGCGACGCTCGAGCCGCCCGGCAGCGTGTTGCGGTCGAGCTTCACCATGTGCACGCCGGGGTCGATCGCCGACAGGTGCCAGCGGCCCTTGGCGTCGCTGACCGCGTACGAGCCGGTGTCGATGTAGACGCGCGCACCCATGACGCCGCGCTCCTTGGCACCGCCGCGGCCGTCGCCGTCGGCGTCGCAGAAGACGCGCCCGACCAGCAGGCCCTCGTCGAAGATCGGGTCGTTCTTCACGCGCAGGCGCACACGGTCCTCGTTGGACAGCAAGGCACCGCCCGCGTCGACGGCGACGGCGCGGTTCTCGTAGATCCCCTCACGCGTGTCGACGCCGACGACCACCTGGTAGACCAGCGTGAGCGTCGCGCCAGCCTCGACGTCGAACGGCCCGAAGCGCACCTGGCGGCCGTCGCGGCGCTCCAGGAAGCCGCCCAGCTTGGACGCGCTGATGCCGCGCTCGATCTGCGCGACCGCGTGGCCGGGCAGGTAGGTCAGGCCGCGTGCCGGCGCGTCGAGCACGTACACCGGCTGGCCGGCCGCTTCCGTGAGATCGCGCGCCGAACGGTTCTGCACGGTGATCGTGTAGGTGACGATCTCGCCGAGCGTGGCGTCGGGGCGGTCGGCGCGCTTGTCGAGGCGCACCTGCGAGGTCAACGGATCGAGCGGCACGTGGTTGTTGGTGACGTCGTCGCCGGCGGCGGCGATGTCGAAGCGCGTGTACCAGGTGCGTGGTGCGTCGGGGCGCAGCGTCGGGCGCAGATCGGGCACGACCGGCCCGGCGGGCGCGAAGCCGGGCGTGGGCGGCGTGATCTGCGATGGGAACGACCAGGTGCTGGTGCCGGCGTCGACCTCGAGCTTGTACTTGCGGCCGGGCAGCACGTCGAAGCGGTAAATGCCGTTTGCGCCGGTGGTCTGGGCCTGCTGGCCTGGCTGCAGACGATCGGCGGGCACCAGCGCGTTGGGCTCGAGCGTGTCGTCGGCGTCGTAGCGCAGGAGCACCTGCACGCCGGCGACCAGATCGCCGGTGAGCGCGTTGTAGGTGCGGCCCGACGGGTCGACCAGGACGTCCTGCTCGAGCGATGCGTTCACCGGCACGGTGAGCCCGGCCTGGCGCGCCCACTGCGTGCCACTCGGCGAGCTGGCGCGCAGGCTGTAGACGCCCGGCGGCAGGCCGTCGAAGCGGTACAGGCCGTCACCATCGGTGATTGCACTCGCGATCGGCTGCGCGTCGGGCGCATCGTCGGTGAAGAGCGCGATCTGCAGGCCGGGCAGCGCCTCGTCGAGCGCCTCCTCGTAGATCAGGTTCTTGGGCAGCGCATCGACGAAGGCGCGGCCGCGCAGGGACGCGGTGCCCGCAATCTGCCCGACCGTGACGCAGGCGTCGTTCGACACGCCGGTCTCGCCGCCCACGTCGGTCGACGCACGGTTGCAGATGAGCTCGCCGTCGGGCGGCGTGCCGGCGCCGGTCGCGACGTCGGCGCGGAACGTGATGTGGATCGTCTCGCCCGGCTCGAGCGCGAGCCCGGGCATGTCGAGCCGCGCCGGCGGCCCGGCCACGAACGGATCCGGCGGCGCGCCCGGCCACAGCGTCGAGCCGGCAACGTAGGTCAGGAACGCCGGGATCTGGTCCTGCACGCGCAAGCCGGTGACCGGCGTCGCGCCGTCGTTGGTGATGGTGAGCGTGTAGGCGAGCGTGTCGCCCGCGCCCACGGTGCCGCCGTTGAGATCCTGCACGCCCTTCTCGATGCGCACGCCGCTCGACGCACCCACGGGCACGACCGTGATCTGGTCACCGTTGGCGTCGTTGCCGTCGGCGTCGGTGA
>JBKJOI010000641.1:0-3021 GCA_046595695.1 Haliangiales bacterium
GCACCGACGCCGACGCCGACGCCCGGGCCGACTCCGCCGGCCACGCCTGCGCCGCCCGCGACCGCCGAGGGCTGCGCGCAGGTCACGCCGTGTCACGGCCTGGATGACCTCGTGTGCGGCCCCGAGGCGATGTGCACGAAGATGTACAAGATGGGCGACTTCTGCCGGCAGTACGTGAAGTGCACGTTCGACAAGGGCATGTGCAGCCTCGTGGCCGATCCGAAGTTCGCCGAGTGCAGGCAATGTTTCGAAGGCTGCCAGGCGGGCGATCAGAACGAGTGCGATGCGACGTGCCGCAAGAAGCTCGCGGCGCCGTAGCTCGACGCGAGCCGGCGCGCCGGCGAGGGCGGGCCGGTCCGACTCTGTCGATCCGGTGATGGAGTGAGTGGGGAGGGAGCGCTGCGGAGGAATCGTGCGCGCCGCCGGGCCGGCTCAGGCCGGCGGGCGCGACGGCCTGAGCGCTACTCCCAGGGGAAGAAGGCGTTCGCGACGTTCGACAGGCCGGTGTCGGCCAGGTCGGGGTACTGACGCAGCAGGATGTTCTTCATGCTGGCGCCGTCGATCCAGGCGATACCTTCGGGCGTGTAGACCGCGGGCGTGTACGCGTTGGTGTAGAAGCGGTCCGCCTGCAGGCGGCGCGTCGCCATCAGCGTGAACACCTGGAAGAGCGTCTCACCGAAGCCGTAGCAGGTGGGGCGCTCCGCCTCGGCGAGCGTGCCGACGAGCAGATCGACGCGGTCGATCGCGCCGGCGTCTTCGCCGTAGACCTGCTTCAGCTTGGCCAGCTGGCCCGGATCGGAGGTGAGCTCCTCGAGGCTGGCGAGGCGCGGCAAGCGCAGCTGCTGGCGGAAGTCGTTGTAGCGGGGCACGCCACGCTCGCGGTCACGCAGGATGTCGACGGTGCCCATGTCGATGAGGCCCACGAACGGGATGGGCAGGAACTGAAGGAACTTGGGGTAGTTGTTCAGCACCAGCGCGCCCGGGTGCTGCACGCCGAACGAGTAGAAGAGGTCGATGTCCTTGTGCTTCTCCTCGATGAAGCGGCCGCCCGCCATGCGGGTCACCGCGGTCAGGTAAGTCGCCTTCTTCTCGCCGGACTCCGCCGAGCGGACCTCGATGAACTCGGGCAGCAGCGGGTGCATGCGGTAGACGCTGACGAACTCCTCGGTCATCGCGTAGGGCACGTTCTGATCGTTGCGGTTGCCGCCGACGACGCCGTGGATCACCGGATCGGCGGGGCCGGTCTGCGCGTCGTTGGGCGGCGTGGGCAGGCCCATGTTGAAGTAGGTGTTCAGGCCCGACCAGTTGGCGTTCATGCCGACGGTGAGCGCGGGGTTCGGCAGGATGGCCGGCGTCCACTCGATGGTGTGGATCTTCGCGATCACGGCGGCGTTGATCATGCGCGCCTTGTCGTAGAGCTCCTGGTCGGTCATGGCCGGGTAGGCCGCGTGCAGCATGTCGGCGATCGCGTTGTGCTCGCGCGAGAACAGGTTGTGGAGCATGGCGAGGCCGAGCCACATGTTGTCGCGCATGCCGGTGTCCTCGAAGCCATCCGACGCCTTGGGCAGGAGGCCCTTGGAGTCGAGCTTGAGCTTGCCGCCCGCGAAGCTGCGCAGCCGGTTGGAGGTGGGCAGGTCAGAGCCGTAGACCTGCGAGCCGTCCCACCAGTGCGTGACCGCGCTCTTGTACGACGGCGGCAAGAGGGCGTTCTCGGTGGGCGTGCGCGACGGATCGTTGGCGGTCTTGAAGACCTTGAGCTCGGTCATGCCGAGCTTGCGCAGAGGATCGTCGGCCGCGAGCGGCACCGAGTAGTACTCGGTGGTGCTGTTGGCGCCGTGGCTGAACCAGTCGTGCACCTGGAACTGCACCCAGGACGCGGCGAGCATGTTCAGGAACGGCACCGGTTTGAAGCCGCCGTTCGTGGCGTCACGCGTGAACAGCTTGCGGCTGACCTCGCGCGGGCTCGGCGTCATGAAGGTCGCCGGGTCTGGGTTGGCGAGCGGGTTCTTGCGGAAGGTGCCGTCGGGGTTGGGGAGGATGGGCGGCACGTTGCGACCGAAGCGGACGCCCACGGCGCCCTGACCGGGCTGCGCGAGGTTGTTGCACGTGCCGTCGATCTGGCGCACCGAAGCGGCGTTCTCGGGGCAGGTCACCGCCGCGAGCGGCGACAGGTACATGTTGTAGAGGTTGAACTTCTCGAGGATGCCGCGCATGACCGCGAGCTTCGCGAGCTGATCGCGGATGTCCGGCTCCTTGTACCAGTTGGTGAACTTGCCGGTGAACAGGAGCGAAGGATTGGCGGTGTAGAGCGGCACCTTCTGCTGCAACACGACGAGGAGATCGCCGAACGTGAACGGCGGCGGTGTGAAGCCCTCCGCGCCCACGCAGGTCGGTCCCGTTTCACCTTCTGCTGCGGCGGTGTTCGTCTCCGATTCGGGTTGATCGATGATGTCGCCGGCGCACCCGCTGAGTGCACCTGCGAGCGCGAGACATAACCACCTGCTTGACGACCTTCGCATTGCTGAAGCCTCCAACCGCTTGAGTGCAGTGGCATCTGTGAAGGCAAAGACGATGCCCTGCCGAGCCAGAAGGCTTCTTCCAGGCAGGAAATCACACAAGCGGGCTGAAATCGGGGTAGGTAGATGTCGGTATTGGCCTGCCAGGTCCAATCCGGATGTTTGCGATGTATGCGAGGCCGCATCGAGAACAGCCGGAGCGGTAGTAGGCGCGAGTACGGTAATACGAGTGGATACGAGTATTTGCGATCCGTGGTGAGGACTGAAGACCACCCTTGTGGCCTCGAGTCCACAAATATCGAGGGTAAGAGTCCTGTACCTCTGTAGGGGTTCGCAGCGCTGGAAGTGGTCCGGAGTGGCTCGCGGGTGAGCCTAGAACGGAGGTCGAGAATGGATCAGCCGCGGGGCGGGTGCGCACTCGGACGGAAACGCGACCTGCCTACACGTCGCAGGCGGGCACGGCTTGTCGTAAATCTGCTTAGAATTCCGCACTTCCACCGCAACC
>JBKJOI010000689.1:0-5469 GCA_046595695.1 Haliangiales bacterium
CACCGCCGTACTGCCCGCTCCCGTACTGCCCGCTCCCGTACTGCCCGCCGCGATACTCACCACCAGCGCCTTGATAGCCATAGCCCGATCGCTGGCCGGCCTGGCCGCCCTGGAAGCTCTGTCCGTAGCGTTGCTGGCCGCCGAACTGCTCATTGCTACCGCGACTGCGGAACTCCTGACCAGCCGGATAGCGATCGCGATCCACATCCTCGCCCTGGAACGAGGCGTAGCGCTCGTCGCGCTGCCAGCTCTGATCGTCGTTCTGCATGCGTTCGTCGTCACGCTCGCGTCCGCCACGCATGCGGTGGCCGCGCTCGTTGTTACGTCCCTGCTCACGCTGCTGATCCCTGCCGTGCTGTTCCCTTTGCATGACATTCCTCCTCGAAGTGGACCTGCATGGACTGCTCGAATCCGGAGCTCGGCCCTCGCGCGCGTGCTCTCCTGTCGCAATGTGGCAGTGGGGCACGCCGCATGGCGGCTCGAGGACGGCTCTCGTCGTGCTACGAACGCGATTCCTCGCGCGACCGACCCGCAAGCTCCGGCGACTCGCCCTCCGAGCTGCAACGTGCATGCCGGGTTTGCGTGGTCGAAACGAAGCGGTCCGACGGTGAAGTCCGACGATGAGGCGCGTCAATGCGTGGCTATGGAATCGGCACGGAGGCCGCGCTCACGAGCGCACGAGCTTCGCCACCGCGCCCGCGCAGCCAGGTCTTCGTACGGCGCGTGCCGATGGCCGACCGCCAGCGCTCGGTCGCCGCAACGTCCACGGACGAAGGCACCGAGGACAGGGCGCGCGCAATGCGTTCCACGCGGTGCTCGAGGCCGCCGGTATACCGCACGAGTACGACGAGGCCGCGGGCGGACACGCCTGGGCCTACTGGCGGCCGGCGCTCCTGGCGCATGTCGAGTGGCACGCCGCGAAGCTAAGTTAAGTTAGCGCCCAGGCCCTGACGCGCTCGAGCTCGCGCGGCGCGCGCAGATCCCGCCGCAGCGCGCCGGCGTCAGGTGGTCGCGGTCGCCAGGGCGAACCTGGGCTCGCAGATCGTGGCGAGGGTCTCGGCGACGTCGGCTGACTTGGGTGGGCCCTCGTGGCTGCCGTCATGCTGCGTCTCGCGCGCCAGATCGTTCAGCGACAGGATGCCGACCAGCTGACCTTGCGCGCTGACCACGGGGAGGCGACGGATCTGCACCCGGCGCATGCTGGCCTCGGCGACGTCGATGTCATCGTCGGGGCGGCACGTGATCACCTGCCGTGCCATCGCCACCGCCACGAGGATGTCCCGCAGCGGACGGCCCTGCGTGTAGGCCGCCATGCAGATGTCGCGGTCGGTCACGATGCCCACGAGTTTGCCAGCTTCGTCGACGATCGGGAGCGCGCCACAGTCGGCCTCCCACATGTGCCGCGCGGCCACATCCAGGTTGTCAGTCGGGTTGCACGTACGTGGATTCTGCGTCATCAGGTTCCTGATCAGCATGAGGTCCTCCTTGGGGATGAATGTCCTAGCGCCATCGGCAGTCGGTTAAGAACGGCCTGATTTCAGGAAGTTGAAGAAGGGCCACCCGAAGTGGCAGCGTGCAGTTCTCGACGCCGCTCACCACCGCATCGGAGGCCCGACCCGTGCTTGCCACGCTCTCGTCGTTGTGCACTCGCCTGTTCGATCGCGATGCCATGCTCGGCCGAGCGCGCCAAACTCGGCGCGCTCAAGGCGAGCGCGCGCTGCATCCGCACGACATTCTGCTCGCGCTGGTGCGCTGCGCGGTCGGCGACGAGAATCGGAGCGTCGCGCCGGCGCGCCGGCAGTTTCAGGATCTCACGGGCTTCATGCCCGAGGAGAGCAGCTTCTACGACCGGCTCAACCCCGGCTTCGCGGCGCTCGCCTGGGACATGTTCCTGAGCACGCTGGCGCGAGCCAACCGCGTACAGCGTCGCGAGGTCGCACGCGCCCTGGGCGTGCGCATCCGCGATGTGCGGGTGGTCGACGCCAGCGTCGTCACGCTGCCGGCCCGCGCGGCGGCGGATTTCCCGTCGACCGACAGCAAGCACGGCGGCTTCAAGGCCACCGCGACCCTGAGCGTGCTCGAAGATCTGCTGCTCATCGCACACGTCACCGACGCGCGGCAGCACGATCGCAAGGCGATCGATCTGCCGGCCGAGACACGCGGCGTGCTCTGGCTCAAGGATCGCGGCTACAGCTATCACCGGCTGTTCGCCCAGATCGACGACGGCGGCGGACTCTTCATCATCAGGCTCAAGAGTTCGTCGGTGCCGACGGTGACCGCCATCCGTAGCGGCCTGGCGAGGCAACACCTCGGCAAGCCCTTCGAGCGCGACCTGCCCATCCACGGTATCGTCGATCTCGATGCGCGCTTCTCCGTCGGTCGCGCCACTCGGGTCTTTCGCCTCGTCGGCATCCCGGTGGCCAAGAACAAACGTGGCGACGCCGACTGGATCTGGCTCGCGACCGACTTGCCGGTTCGCGTGGCCGCCGTGACCGTCGGTGCCTTCTATCGCTTGCGCTGGGCCGTGGAAAACCTGTTCAAGGTGCTCAAGTCCGTCGGCAGGCTCGACGAGCTCCGCTCCGGCAAGCCCGCCATCGTGCGCGCCTTCATCGCCGCGCCCCTCATCGGCCTCGCCTTCGCGCGTCCCCGCTGCGAACCTTCGCTGCATAGCGTGTTCGCCCTCCTCCTCGCCAACCTTGCCTCGCTGCGCGCCGCCGCCGCCGCACACCAACTCCGCGCCGCTCTGGAACGCTTCATCGACGCGGTCTGACGCGAGGGCGTAAACCCTAACCCCGGCAGACCCTATGCCCAGCGCCGCCACCTACTCAGGCTCGGGGAGAGAGCGCTTATCCGATCACCAATGGTCCTGGCGCCTAGCGTGGGCGCCGGCGCGGGGGCGGGGGCGGGGGCGGCTGCGTCGCGCTCGCCCTCCGGCCAGCCTTGCGCGCCGATGAGCGGCACGAAGCGCACCTCGGTGATCTGCTCTTGACGGAAGTCCGCTTCGCCCTCGCGGATCACCCGCACGAGCACCTGCGCGTGCTCGCCCGGTCCGACCGGGATGACCAGGCGACCCCCGAGCGCGAGCTGCGCCTGCAGGGCGCGGGGAACCTCCGGGCCGCCCGCCGCCACCGCGATCGCGTCGTAGGGCGCGTGCTCGGGCCAGCCGAGCGTGCCGTCGGCGCAGAGCACGTGGACGTTGGTGTAGCCGAGCCGGGCGAAGCGGGCGCTCGCCTGCTCCGCGAGCGAGGCCAGGCGCTCGACGGTGAAGACCTCCCTGGCCAGGCGACCGAGGATGGCGGCCGCGTAGCCGGAGCCGGTGCCGATCTCGAGCACCCGTTCGTTTCCCGTGAGCGCCAGCGACTCGGTCGTGAGCGCGACGACGTAGGGCTGCGAGATGGTCTGGCCGTCGCCGATCGGCAGCGGCGAGTCTTGGTAGGCGAACTCGGCCAGTTCGGCGGGCAGGAACGCCTCGCGCGGCACCTCGCGGAAGGCCTCGAGGACGCGTGGGTCGACGATGCCGCGGCGGGCGAGCTGCAGCTCGACCATGCGTGAACGTTGCTCGTGGAGGCTCAAGACGGCACCTGCTTTCGTGGTTCGAGGGGGCCTGGGTCAGCTGGCGCGTGGCGAGGCCGCGCGCTTGCCGGCGCGCTTGCCGGCGGCCTTCGCCGCGGCCCGCTTGCGCGGGCCGCGGTCCTTGAGCACCCAGCGCTCGCTGGTGGCGACCGGCCGCTCGGCGCCACGGCCGACGAGATCCAGCAGGTCGGTCGTGGTCACGATGCCCACGACCTTCTTGCCTTCCACGAGGGCAGGCAGCCGATGACGTGCCCGCGCAGGAGGTTGGCGGCCTCCTTGACGGTCGTCTGCGGCGTCGCCGTCACCGTGTGCGGTGTCATCAGCTCGACCACCGTGCGATTCTTGCGCACCGCGCCGCCCCGCGCGGAGCCGAGATCGCGCTCGGACAGGATGCCGACCAGGTGTCCGGCCTCCATGACCGCCAGGTGTCGAACGCGCGCGGCGCGCATCAGCTGCCAGGCGTCCTCGGCGGCCAGCTGGGGCGTCACATTGCGCACGCTCAGGGTCATGATCTCTTGCAGTCGCATCGGTGGCTCCTTGGGCTCAGGACTTCGACTTCGTGCTCGCCTGCACCGTGATCTTCTTGGGCTGGGACTCGGGCTTCTTGGGCACGGCGAGCGCGAGCACGCCGTCCTGGAGCTCCGCCTTGATGTGCTCGAGGTCGACGTTGTCGGGCAGGGTGAACGTCCGCGTGAACGAACCGAAGGAGCGCTCGTACATGAAGAAGGTGTCGCCCTTCTCCTCCTTCTCGGCCTCGCGCTTGCCGCTGACGGTCAGCCGGTTGCCGCTCGAGGTGATCTCGAGATCCTTCTCCTTGATCCCGGGGACGTCGGCGGTGAACTGGTAGGCGTCCTTGGTCTCCTTCACCTCGAAGGCGGGGAAGAAGCTCGCGGCGGCCGCGGTCGGAAATTGCGCCAGCGGCGCCATCTCGGCGAAGGGATCCCAGTGCATCAGGTCGCGCATCATCCGGAATGGATTCCACTCGGTCGGCGACTGCAGCTGCTGTCCGCCACTGCCACGACGCACGATGATATTGGACATGAGCTCGCTCCTCGTTGTGTCCGCGACGCCGTGTCACGGGATGGTGCATTGAAGAGCAAGAGTCGTTCCACCTGCGCGGCGACGAGCGACGAGCCGCGACAGCGTCGGTCGAACGGTGGCGGCGGTGCCCATGCTTCCTCGGGAGCGCGACGGCTTTGCGGCGGGGCCCTCGAGCGAGCGCAGATCGTGCGCGTCCGCTTCGCGGTGCGGCGGCGCCGAGGGACGTCCCGATCTCATGGCATACGCGCCGCACGTCGACACCTGCGGAGGAGACGAATGGCTTACCAACAGCAATTGGGTCCGAGCGCCCCGACGCGGCGCAGGCGCCTTCAGCGACTGGCCTACAAGCTCGACGTTCCGATCCCCGTCAGCCACTTCACGCCCCGCACCAGCACGAGGTCGCCGTCGGCATCTAGCGGCAGCGCAACACCGGATGCTCATCGAGGCGGCACGGCGTTATGGTGGGGGCCGAACCGATTGCGTGTGAATGCGGTGATGGCGCAGAGTTTGCGCGTTGCGGCCGAGAAGGCCGGTGAGGTCAACCTTGGAAAAGGACGCATTGGCCGGGGTGGTGCCTCGAGCGCCGAACCTGCTGGTTGCAGGCGGCTTTTCTGGGCCCGTCCCGCACCTCTCGTCATTCCACGAGAACATCACTCTCCCCCTGGCGGCGCGCGAGGGAGCCTTGTCCCACGGCAGCGCTGAATGACCAGCCGCGCGCGATATCGAGTCGAGGACGGTACATCGTGCGTCGACCTCACAGTCAAGCACTCGCGCCAGCTCTTCGATGGTCGTGACCCGGCGCCGTTCCGTGAGCGCGACCTCGACGAGGATGCCGAGGAGTACCTGCTTGAATCG
>JBKJOI010000913.1:0-5663 GCA_046595695.1 Haliangiales bacterium
GGCCGACGAGTCGCGCGTCAAGCAGACGCTCTTCAACCTGCTGTCGAACGCGGTGAAGTTCTCGCCCGACGGTGCGCGCGTCACCTGCTCGGTGCGCGCGCGCAACCCCGGCCCCGACGCGCTCGACGTGCCCTCGATCGCCTTCGAGATCCGCGATCACGGCATCGGCATCGATCCGCCCGATCACCTGAAGGTCTTCCAGGAGTTCCGCCAGCTCGACGACGGCGCGAACCGCAAGCGCGAGGGCACCGGCCTGGGCCTCGCGCTGGTGAAGAAGTTCGTCGAGCTGCACGGCGGCGTCATCCGCCTGCGCAGCCGCCTGGGCGAGGGCTCGACCTTCACGGTGCTGCTGCCGCTCGAGCGCTCGCCCGAGTTGCACGCGGCGGCCAACACGGCGCCGCCGCCGATCACGATCCCCGACGACGGCCGGCCGCGCGTGCTGGTGGTCGAGGACGATCTGGCCACCTGGGAGCGCATCTCCGGCGCGCTCGAGCGCGCCGAATACCACACCGCGCGCGCCCGCACCGGCGAGGAGGCGCTCGTGCTCGCGCGCGCCATCCGCCCGGCGGTGATCACGCTGGATCTCGTGCTGCCCGGCATCGACGGCTGGGAGGTGCTGCGGCGTCTCAAGGCCGACCCCGACACCCGGGATGTGCCGGTCATCATCATATCCGTCATGGAGGGCCGCGATCTGGGCGTCGCCATGGGCGCCAATGGCTACTTCATCAAGCCTCCCGACGGCGCGGGCCTCGTGGGGCTCATCGCCCAGGTGCTGGGCCAGCAGGACACTGCCGCGGAGGTGAAGGTTGTCTGAGCTCGAAGCCGAAGTGCTGGTCGTGGAAGACAACGAGCAAAACCTGGAGCTCGTGCTCTACCTGCTCGAGGAGGCGGGCGTACCGGTCGCGGTCGCCCGCAACGCCGAGGAGGCACGCGCGGCCTGGTCGCGCGGCCGGCCTCGCCTGGTGCTGCTCGACATGCACCTGCCCGGCACCGACGGGATGACGCTGGTGCGCGAGCTGCGCGCCGACGCGCGCACCGCCGATGTGCCCGTCGTCGCCGTCACCGCGCACGCCATGCGCGGCGACCGCGAGCGTTTCCTCGCCGGCGGCTGCACCGGCTACATCGCCAAGCCGATCCAGCCATCGACGTTCGTGGACGAGGTGCGTGCCTACCTGGTACGCAAGGAGGAGGGCTGATGCCGACACCAACGACAACTCCGCCACCGACGAAGCCCCTGAAACCTGGGACGCCGGGGGCGCCAGGAGCGGTGACTCCCGGGGCCGACACGCTCGACCCGCCGCAGAACGTGCGCCTCCTCGACGGGGGCCGCGTGCTCGCGGTCGACGATCAGCCGGCCAACCGCGAGCTGCTCACCGAGCTGCTCGAGGAGGACGGCTTCACCGTCGACACCGCGGCCTCGGGGCCGGCGGCGCTGACGCAGCTCACGCGCCAGCCGCCCGACTGCATCATCCTCGACGTCATGATGCCTGACATGGACGGCTTGACCCTGTGCCGGCTGCTCAAGGCCGATCACCGGACGCGCCACATCCCCGTGCTCATGCTGACCGCGCTGACCGACGTCGAGGACAAGCTGAAGAGCCTGCGCGCGGGCGCGGACGACTTCCTCAACAAGCCGGTGGATCGCCAGGAGATCCTGGCGCGCGTGCGCTCGCTGGTGCGCATCAAGCGCCTGCACGACGAGCTGACCACCGCCGGGACCATCATCGTCGCGATGGCGCGCGCGCTCGAGAGCAAGCACCCGCGCTCGGCCGGGCACGCCGAGAAGGTGGCGCTCGGCGCGGTGCGCCTGGGCGCAGCGCTCGACCTGCAGGCGGGCGTGCTCTACACGCTCGGCCAGGCGGCGATCCTGCACGATCTCGGCAAGCTGGGCGTACCCGAGGTGCTGCTGACCGAGGAGTCGGATCACCGCGGCTGGGGCGCCGAGGAGGAGCGGGTGTTCCGGCGTCACGCCGAGATCGGCGAGAAGATCCTGACCCCGCTGGCCGGCTTCGCGTCCGTCCGCGACCTGGTCCGGCACCACCACGAGCGGCTCGACGGCAGCGGCTACCCCGACGCGCTCTCGGGCGAGCAGTTCACCCCGACGATCGAGGCGCTCGCGCTGGTCAACCACTTCGAGGATCTGGCCAGCCGTGGCACGCGCGAGGCCGCGGCCGGGGAGCTGCGCGCCGAGTGCGCGGCCGGGCGCTTCCGCCGCGCCACCGTCGACGCGTGGCTGGCGATCGAGGCCGCGCCGGTCACCGGCGGCAGCTGGCGGGCGCAGCTACCGACGTGGCAACCGGCGCGGACCGGCACCATCCTGGTCGCCGACGACGATCCCGCCAACTGCGAGCTCATGGCCGAGCTGCTCACGCAGGTCGGGCACCGGGTGCTCACGGCGGAGCACGGCGCGCAGGTCCTGCGCTCGGTGCGCGAGCACCACCCCGACCTGCTGGTCACCGACGTGCGCATGCCGTACCTGAATGGCTTCTCGATCTGCCGGGCGCTCAAGGCGGATCCCGAGACCGAGTTCCTGCCCATCATCCTGGTGACCGCGAGCCGCGGCGCGGACGACCGGCGCGAGGGCCTGATCGCCGGCGCCGACGACTTCCTGTCGGTGCCAGTGCACAAGTCCGAGCTGCTGGCGCGCGTGGCGTCCCTGCTGCGGCTGCACTTCTACTACCGCGACCTGGAGGATCACCAGAACGTGATCCTGTCCCTGGCCAGCGCCCTCGAGGCCAAGGACCCCTACACGGCGGGGCACTCGGATCGGGTGGGCGAGCTCGCCTGCCAGCTGGCGCGCCAGCTCGGCCAGCCCGAGGCGTTCAGCGAGATGATGCGCGTCGCCGGCCTGCTCCACGACATCGGCAAGATCGGCGTCTCGGAGAAGCTCCTGCACAAGCCCGGCAAGCTGAACGACGAGGAGTTCCGGGCCATCATGGCGCACCCGCCGGCCGGCGAGGGCATCTGCCGGCCGCTGCGCGCGGTGACCGCGGTGCTGCCGTTCATCAAGCACCACCACGAGCGCTACGACGGAGGCGGCTACCCGGACGGCCTGCGCGGCGATCAGATTCCGCTCGGTGCGCGCGTCCTGGCGGTCGCGGATGCCTATGACGCGCTGACGTCGAACCGGCCCTACCGCAAGGCGATGTCGCAGCAAGCCGCGCTCGACGTGCTGGTCGAGGAGACGCAGGGCGGCAAGTGGGAGCCGCGCATCGTGGACGCGCTGCACGCGGTGGTCGTGCGCATGGAGAGCAATTCGCGGTAGGCGTCGGTCACCGCCACGAGCGGTAGGCGTCGAGATCGTCGTCGAGGATCTCGAAGAAGCGCGCGCGCAGGCGCGCGGCGTCGGCGGGCCGGGCGTCGACCAGATCGTGGATCTCGCCGGGGTCGGCGCACACGTCGTAGAGCCCCTGCCACTCGCCGTCGAGATCGCGCAGGTACTTGAGGCAGCCGTCCTGCAGACCCTGCAGGTGGTGCCCGGGGATCCATGCCTCGAAGAGCTGCCAGGGCACGCGCAGCGGCGCGCCGCTGGCGAGGTGCGCGACCAGGCTCTGCCCGTGGCGCGGGTACGGCGCGCTCGTTCCGGTCAGCTCGAGCAGCGTGGGCATCACGTCGACGAGCGAGATCGGCGTCGCGATCGCGCGCGCGCCGCCGAGCCCGAGCGCGGCGGGCAGGCACATCACCAAAGGCACGCGAACCTCCTCGTCGTAGAGCGTGCTCTGGTGGGTGTAGTGGCCGTGCTCGCCGAAGGCCTCGCCGTGGTCGGCGGTGAGCACGACGATCGCGTCCTCGGGCAGTGCGCCCAGGTAGTCGGCGAGCGGATCGTCGAGGCCGCGCACCGCGCGCTGGTAGTCGGCGCGCGTGCTGCCGCCCAGGTAGGGCGCGTGGACGTCGAGCAGGTGGGCCCAGACGAAGCGCGGCGTCGCCAGCGACGTGCGCGCGGCGGTCGCCGCGGCCAGCACCTCGGCCGCGCGTGGAGCGGCGCGCTCGCCGCGCGGCGCGGCGCCCTGCTCGATGCCCGCGAACAGGAACGCCCGCGGCGGCGAGAGCGGCAGCACCGCGGCGGTGTGCCAGCCGGCGATCCGCAGCGCTGAGCCGAGCAGCGGCGGCGACGACAGCCGGCCGCGCGCCTCGTCACCGGGCAGGATCAGGAGCTCGCGGCCGCGGCGCGCGTGGCGCGCGTGCAGGCCGGTCATCAGCGAGAACAGCGCGAAGTCGGTGAAGTTGGCCGCGGTGCGCGCCTGGGTGAAGCGCAGGCAGCCCTGGCTCCACGCCGCCGTGCGCGGCAGGAGCGCGGGACCGAGCGCGTCGAGACGCAGCGCGTCCACGGTGACCACGTACACATCGGGACGGTGCGCCGGCGGCGGCGCGGGTGGATCGGCCGCCTGCGGACCACCCGGCGCGCGCCGGGCCTGCGCGCGCGCCAGCTTTGCGTCGGCGCCGGTGCAGTTCTGGTCGACTCCGTCGTCGGGCAGGTCGTCGAGGAGCGGCGAGCGCGCGCGATCGAGATCGTCGCAGTCGAGGCCGAACCAGCCCGAGCTACCGTCGCGGTCGAGGTCGCTCAGGTGCAGGAGCAGCGCGAGGCCGGCGCCTGACACCGGCGTCTCCACCGCGACCAGCCGGCGCAGCCCGGGCCGACGCGCCTCGACGAGGAGGCCGCCGCCGGTGACGATGATCAGCGCGACCGCGGGCAGCCAGGGCGCGCGCGCCAGGCGCGGCGGCGCGGGCGCGAGCAGGTAGGCGAGCGCGGCGCAGGCGGCCACCGCCAGCGTCGTGCCCTGGATGCGTGGCAGCACCAGGAGGGCCAGGAACGCGAGCAGGGCCATCCAGGCCAGCCGGCCGACCAGCGACGGTCGCGCCGCCCGCTTTCGCCACGCCGCCCGCGCCAGCTCCACGAGCACCGCCGCGGCCAGAGGCGCGAGCGCGAACACCGCTCCCGCGCGCCACGCCAGGTCGTAGTCGCGCGCGACGGTCCGCGTACCCACCACGGTGGCGAGCGCGTACAGCGCGACCAGGCGCAGCGCGCTCGCGCGCACACACAGCCGGCCCACCTGCCGCTCACTCCACGCGGTCAGGCGCGGCGCGCGCGTGCGCAGCACCGTGGTCCACGCCGCGCCGGCGAGCGCGACGGGCGCGAGCAGGAGCGCGAGCCGCGCCGCGCGCAGGAGCAGATCGAGCGCCAGCTCGGCGCCGCCCGCGTGGCTCGCGCCGGTGGTCGCACGCAGCGCGGTCTCCAGGAGCAGGATCGCGACGAGCAGTGCAGCCGCGCGCATGGGCGCCGCGATCGTACTCCGAACCGCGCACCGTGGCGACGCCGACGGCGGCGCGGTGGCGGCGGTGGCGCGGTGGCGGCGACGGCGACCCCGACGGCGGGACAGTACCTCGCCACAGTGAAGATGACCGGTTCGGACGGCGGCGCCGCGAGGTAGCTCGGTCAGGAGCGCTCCGCAGAAGAGGCTCGCCTGCCGTGGATTGGCACGACCGTGCGCGCGTGCCTTCTCGATCGCGCGCTCGACGTGTGGGCGACCGAAGTCACGCTCGGCTTCGTAGAGGTTGTGGGCGCTGCACCTCAGGGAGAGCCCCTCGACCATGGCGGCACCGCCGCGTGCGAACGCCTGCAGGTGGTGCACTTCGATGAGGGAGCGCGAGCCGCACACGTGGCC
>JBKJOI010000963.1:0-4139 GCA_046595695.1 Haliangiales bacterium
TGTCGACGGACAGGATCACCTTCACCGTGCGCGTCGCGGGGTCGACCAGCTGCCCCACGCGAAAGACCTCGCCGGCGAGGCTCGTCTCGTAGCCCTCGACGCGGACGTCCGCGCCGCCGGACTGCTCGATGAGGGGTACGTCGGCCTCGAAGATGTCCGCCTCCACCCAGAGCGTCGACGCCTCGATGATGGTGTACAGCTCGCGGTCGGCCGCGACCTGCTCGCCGATCGAGACGTTGGCCGCCGCGATCGTGCCGTCGATCGGCGAGGTGACGGTGAGGCGCTGCAGCGAACCGCCGCCGAACAGCGCCGCCTGCTGCTCGGCCAGCTGCAGCTCGCGGCTCGCGAGCTCGAGGTCGAGCTCGGCCTGCTGGATCTCCTTCTGCGCGACGACGCCTTCGAGGGAGCGTTTGCGCGCGAGCTCGCGCGTGGCCTGATCACGGCGGGCGCGCGCCTGCGCCATGGCGCTCCTGGCCTGGAGAGCCTGTGACTTCAGCGCGCCGCTGTCGCTGGCGCCGAGCGTCTGCTCGATCACGAACAGCGGCTGCCCCTTCTTCACCACGTCGCCGAGGAACGGCAGTGGCCGCCCCTTCACCGGCGCGATACGACCAGGCTGTGGCGCCGCGATCACCGCGTGCCCGTCGACGCGCGGGACCACCCGGCCGACGGCCTCGACGCGCGCCTCGATCTCGCGCTCCTTGGCAACCACCGTGCGCACACCCAGGAGGAACTGCGACTCCTTGGCCATGTAGACCGAACCGGCGGGCAGCGCCGCCCCGGCGGACTTCGTGGGCACGGGCGCTTCGCCGTGGTCCTCACCACCATGACCGCGCGCCAGCAAGGGCGCGAGGAACAGCAGCAGGAGCGTCGCCGCCGACGTCGGCACGCGACCGGCGCGGCGCCGGGCCAGCGCTATCGCAACGACCAGGCCGAGCGCCAGGAACGCGCCGGCACCCAGCAAGATGGGCTTCCACGGGACGTGGCTGTGCTTCGCCGAAGGCGGGACCGCGGATGGAAGTGCTGGCGCGAGGTCGAGCTCCTTGATCTCGACGAAGTCGAGCGTGCCGGCGGCATCGACCGTGGCGATGACCGGGTACCTGCCCGCCGCGAGCTTCGCGACGGCGTGGTACCTGCCGGGCGAGCCGGTCGGCTCTGCCGCGACCTTGACGGGTGTGGGCGACTGGACGTCGAGCTCGATCTTCGCGTTCTCGATCGGCGCATTGGTCGCGTAGTCGGCCAGGAACACCCTGAGGCTCGCGTCCTTGCCGGCGGGCGGCGGCCCCAGCTTGACGAGCAGCTCGAACGCGCCGGTCTGCCCGTAGGCAGTCCGCTCACCGCCGGCGCCTGGCGCGGAAGCGCTCGCCGCCGGCTCGGCCTGACCGTGGTCTTCGTCGCCGTGCGCCCATGCGGTCGATGGTGAGATCACCGGTACCGGCGCGAGCAGGAGTAGAAGAGCGAGCGCGAGCAGCTCGCGGACGCGCAGCCCGCGTGGTCGAAGACGAATCATCGAGAGCCTTCCGTGTAGTGGCCGCCCACGGCGAGCTCGAGCTCGGCCCCGGCCACCGCAGCGTCGTGTCGCGCCTCGAGCGCAGCGAGGTTGGTGCGCAGCACGCGGTCGCGCACGGCAAGGAACTCGGTCACGCCGATGCGCCCGCCGGAGTACGCCTTCTCGTAGAGCGCCAGCGTGGCGGTCAATCTGGTCTCGAGCCCGGCGTAGTCGAGCGCGCGCTGCCGAGCCTCCTCGTAGTGCGCGTGCGCGGCCGCGACGTCGGCCCCGATGGCGGCCGTGGTGGCGTCGCGCGCGGCCTCTGCTTCTGCGCGCAAGCCACGCGCCTCCTGCACCTCACCGCTACCGCGGCGAAAGAACGGCAACGGCACGCTCAGGCTGACGCCCAGGAACTGACCGGTCTCCGCCGCACCGGCGACGACGCCGGGGGGCATGAAGTCGTCGCCGCCCAGCACGACACGGTCGCGCGAGTAGCCAATGGACAGGGTCGGGTTGGGGTACCGCTCACGCTGGCGCAACGCGAGGTCTGCACCGCGCGCGGAGACTTGTCGCTCGGCGGCGCGGAGATCGACCCGCCGCTCGATGGCCCGCCGCAGCAGCTGGTCCTGCGGTGCCGCCGCCGCCAGGACCGGGAAGTCCCCGATCGTCGACGTGGCGGCGCCGACGCCGCGCCCGACGAGCACGTTCAGGCGAGCCTGGGCAGCGACCCGATCCGCCCCTGCCTTGCGCAGCTCGGCGCGCGCCACCACGAGATCGGCCGCGATGAGCTCGTGTTCGGCCGCCGCGACGTCGCCCGCGGCCGACCGACGTCGCGCCACTTCCTCCAGGCGCGCCGTCTGGTCCACGATCACCGAGGCCGCCACCACGTGTCGCTCCTCGAACATCAGATCGAAGTAGGCGATCTTGACCAGCGCCTCGACCCGGAGTCGAGCGGTCGCAAGCTCCAGGCGCAACACAGCGAGCTCGGCATCCGCCACGCTGATGCGCAGCCCGCGCTGGCCGAAGATCTCGAGCTCCTGCTCGATGCCGACATCGAGGGCATGCTCGCCCTGGTCTCCGAACAGCACATCGGTGCGAACCCCGAGATCGATCCGGGGGTTAGCCGGCAGGGCGTAGCCGGCGACGGTGCGTCGCCCGCGCCCCTGCTCGATGCGCGCCTGCGCCGTTCGAACGTCGGGGCTGTGCTCGTCGGCCCGGGCGCGCGCGTCATCGAGACTCAGCGGTTCGGCATGGGCGGAGCTGCCGATGAGCACGGCGAGGCCGGCAGAGAAGACGATCAACCCGGAGCGCGCTCGCACGAGCAGTCAAATAGCACGGCGTGTGCCAACTAGAGGAGTGAGCAAACCCAGGCGCTTGCCTCGACGATTGCCCCGCTCGATCGGCTTTCGTGACCGTGTCAGTTACCCTCCGCCAGCGCATTCTCCGTCGAGAACGGAGCGTTCTCGCGGGGAGGGCGCGTCGTGCATCGCGAACAAACGTAGCAAGCAATCTTGTTTACAGTGCTTTTTGTAATCTGTAACCGAGAGGATCACACCGTGATCGCAGCAACCTTCGTCGTGCTGGTCGCGAGCACGCCACCAGTCATGCCTCGACGAAGCCATCGACCCACGCCGCGATTCCCGGCCCGTCGCCGGTCACGGCAGCCCGTGCGCGCGCAGCCTGGCGGCTCCCACAGGCCACGCGAACCCCGGCTCACCCGCGCAGCCAGACCAGCGCCGCGGTGACCGCGACCAGCAGCAACACCGGCGCGAGCACCCACCAGAGCACCGTGCGCCAGCCCGGCGCCAGGGAGGTGCCGCCCCGGCGCGCGCAGCCGCTGCACATCGCAAAGGTGCGCACGCTGCCCTCGGTCAACTCGCAGCAGTCGCCGCACACGGGCCGCCGGCAGCGCGCGCACGGGCCCGCGGCCAGGTCGCCGCAGATCGCGCAGCGCGCGGGCGAGTCGCCGTCCCCGTCTCCGACGCTGCGCAGGCCGCCGCTCACGCCGCCAGTCTACGTCAGCGCGGCGCCCGGCGCGGGCCCGGCGTGCCGCACGGCACGGGGCCCGGACTCGTGTAGGCTACGGGTCCCCATGGCGCCACCGGCCCGTCCCAGCTTCCAGGAAGCCAGCATCTGGTCGACGCCGATCCGCGATCTGGGCCTGCGCATCGCCGGCACGCCGCTCGAGCCGATCATCGAGGAGTTCCTGATCGAGCTCGATCGCCAGGGCCTGTCGCGGCTCAAGCCGCGCTTCTACCTGTCCACCGAGTGGGGCGTGCCAATGGACACCATCGCCATCGCAATCCCCTTCTACCTGGCGCACCCCGAGCTCACCGAGCTGCACGCGAAGCGGGTCGGCCACGTCGAGGGCCTGTCGGCGCCCGACGTGCTGCGCTACCTGCGCCACGAGATGGGCCACGTCATCAACTACGCCTACCGGCTTTATGACGACGAGGAATGGGTCCGGATCTTTGGCGCCATCAGCCAGCCGTACGTGGAGGAATACCGCCCCGAGCCATTCTCCCGGCGTCACGTGCAGCATCTTCCCGGGTGGTATGCACAGAAGCATCCGGATGAGGACTGGGCGGAGACGTTTGCCGTCTGGCTGACGCCCGGCCGGGACTGGCGCAGCGAATACGCCCAGTGGCGTGAA
>JBKJOI010000965.1:0-10931 GCA_046595695.1 Haliangiales bacterium
GCGCCGCCGCCCGAGACGCCCCCGGACAAGAAGCCGCCGCCGCGCGTCGTCGGCCTCAGCCTGGATTCAACCGCACCCGGCGGTGACGGGCCGGCCTTCGGCGTCGGCAACACCAGCCGCGGCGAGACCGACAAGCGCGCCGCGGATCCCAAGGACGTGAAGCCGGGCGGCACCGGCCCGCCCGCGCCGCCCGCCGAGGTCGCGCCCGGACCCAACCAGCAGGCCACGCGCATCCCCGGCACCGGCACCGGCGGTAAGGTCGTGCTGCCCAAGCGCAAGAAGCCGGCCGTGCTGCCCTACCCCGAGACGCTGAAGAGCCAGGGTATCGAGGCCGACGTGACCGTGATTGTGAACGTCGACACCAGCGGCAAGGTCACCACCGTGAAGATCGCCAAGGGCTCGGGCTACCCCGAGTTCGACGAGGTCGCGAAGACGGCAGCCGCCGCCGAGGCGTTCGATCCGGCCAGCCGCGACGGCGTCGCCATTCCTTATACCCTCAGCTTCACCTACCGCTTCCGTCTGGAGGATTCATGATCGTGACCCGCGCGGCCACCCTGGGCGCCGCGGCCGTGCTCGCCGTGGCTGCATCCGGCTGCGGCGAGGACTTCGAGTCGATCTCGCGGCTGTCGTCGCTGCGCGTGCTGGCCCTGCAGGCCGAGCCGGCGGCGCCCGCGAACGGCGAGACATCCACCTTGTCGGCGCTCGTGTACACACCGCCCGGCGTGAGCGTCACCAGCTATGCATGGAGCTGGTGCCCGTTCGCGGGGCCGGCCAGCGAAGGCTCGAAGTGCCTGGTGACCGAGGCGGAGCTGGCGGCCATGGGCGTGCAGGTGCCGCCCTTCGACCTGGGCAGCGCCGAGACCGCGTCGTTCGAGCACAACCTCGATCCGGCGCTGCTGGCATCCATCTGCGGCGCGACCGCCCCGGGGCAGCCGTCGTTCCTCGACTGCGAGGGCGGGCTGCCCGTGCAGGTGAAGCTCGTGGTCACGGCGGGCGCCGAGCAGATCACGGCGATCAACACGCTGCGGCTGCGCTTCGCCCCCGAGCACGAGGCGAACGCCAACCCGCCCATCGACGGCCTCTCGGCCGTGGTCGCCGGCACCGAGGTGCCGGTGGACCTGGCGCCCGGCCCGACACTCCTGCGCGGCGAGGAGACCGACGTGCGCGCGCAGGTGCAGCCGACGGCGAGCGAAGGCTACATGGGCCTCGACGAGATGGGTCTGCCGGTCGCGGTGCGCGAGGCCCTGGTGCTCAGCTGGTTCGTGGAGAGCGGGGAGCTGAAGGACGAGCGCACCGCGTTCATCGACGGAGTCGTCGAGCTCGCGCCGGCCCTCGAGAACGTCTGGGAGCCCGGCTTGCTGAAGGACTACGACAGACCGACCGCGGATCTCATCGTCGTGATCCGCGACAGCCGCGGCGGGGTGAGCTGGCGGCGCGGCACGGTCACGCTGGGAGACGCGCCATGAGCGCACGACGAGTGCTCGGTCACGCGCTGCTCGCCAGCGCCGTGCTCTTCGCCGCCGCGGCCCCCGCGCGCGCGCAGGACGCCGGCGGCGCCCCCGCGGCGCCCGGGCAGATCGACGCCACCAAGCTCAGCAAGGTGCCCAAGCAGAAGAAGTTCGCCTTAGCCGAGTACCCGCCCGACGCCGCTGCCAAGGGCCTCGAGGCCGAGGTCGTGCTGCTGCTCGACATCGACGAGAAGGGCCTGGTCACCGGCGTCGGCGTCGCCGAGCCGGCCACGCCCGCGGACATGGGCTTCGACGAGGCCGCGATGATCGCGGCGCAGTCGTGGGAGTTCGAGCCGGCCGAGATGGACGGCAAGCCCATCGCGGTGCAGATCACCTACCGCTACCGCTTCATCATGAAGCCGAAGACGCCCCCGGTCGGCACCGAGCCCGGCACCGGCGGCACGCCCGGCGAGCCCGGCACCGGCACCGGCGGCACCGGCGGCGCCGGCACCGGCACCACGCCGCCCGCGACCGCACCGGCCAAGGCGCCGATCGTGAACTTCACCGGCCGCCTGCTCGAACGCGGCACGCGGCTACCCATGCCCGGCGTGATCGTCACCGTCTTCCGCGACGACGTGCAGCCGCCCGTGGGCTTCGAGGCCGCCACCGACGGCGCCGGCAACTTTCAGTTCTTCGACCTGGCGCCCGCCGACTGGAAGGTCCTCGTCGACGCGCCCGGCTACTTTCCCTACCGCACCAGCGAGACGGTCGCCGCCGGCCAGCGCACCGAGGTCAGCTACTTCGTCGAGAAGGCCTCGTACAACCCGTACGACGTCACGGTCACCGCGTCGCGGCCCAAGAAGGAAGTCAGCCGCACGATCATCAGCGCCGCCGAGATCGACAAGGTGCCGGGCGGCGCCGGCGACCCGCTCAGCGTGGTGACCAACTTCGCCGGCGTGGCGCGCACCGGCTCGGCCGCGCAGCTGGTGGTGCGCGGCTCGGCGCCCGAGGACACCCGCGTGCTCATCGACGGCATCGAGGTGCCGTTCCTGTTCCACTTCGGCGGCCTGCGCAGCGTGCTGCCCATCGGCGTGCTCGAGTCGATCGAGTTCTACCCGGGCAACTTCTCGCCCATGTATGGCCGCGCCACCGGCGGCATCATCGACGTGCGCATCAAGGACCTGAAGCCCAAGAAGCTGGGCGGCTACGCCGACGTGAGCATCCTCGACACCAGCCTGTACCTGGAGATGCCGCTGGGCAAAAACGGCGGCCTGGCGCTGGCCGCGCGCCGCAGCTACATCGACGTGCTCATCAACGCCGCGGTGCCCGACGACGCGGGCATCGCGTTCGCCACCGCGCCGCGCTACTACGACTACCAGCTGCTCGGCACCTACCGGCTTTCTCCCGAGCACAACTTCCGCCTGTTCCTGTTCGGCTCGGACGACCGGCTGGCGCTCCTGTTCGCCAACCCCGCGACCCTCGATCCCGAGATCGGGGGCAACGACATCTCGACTGCGACCACCTTCCAACGCGGCATCTTCGAGCACCGCTGGGTGCCGGGCACCAGGCTCGAGAACACGGTGCGCCTGTCGGTCGGCCGCGACGACGCCAACTTCACCGCCGGACAGCTCACCTTCCAGCTCGGGCTGACCACTGTGCAGGTGCGCGAGATGGCGCGCTTCCGCGTGAACGACGTGTTCTCGCTGAGCGTCGGCGGCGACGTGAGCTACGGCGTCGCCGACGGCCTGGTGAGCCTGCCGCGCCCGCCCAAGGAAGGCCAGCCGCAGACCGGCTTCGACATCGGCGAGATCTTCACCTCCGAGTTCGAGAACACCCTGTGGTCGCCGGGCATGTTCGCCGAGGCCGAGGTCACCCCCATCGAGGGGCTCTTGCTCCTGCCTGGCATCCGCGCCGACTACTTCGGGCTCACCGAGGACTTCGTCGTGCAGCCGCGCTTCACCGCGCGCTGGCAGCTCAGTGAGCCGGTCGTGCTCAAGGGCGGCGTCGGCCTGTTCGCGCAGGAGCCCACCTTCGAGGAGGTCGACCCGGTGTTCGGCAACCCGGACCTGGGCATCGAGCGCGCCCTGCACTACTCGCTGGGCGCCGAGTACAAGCCGATCTCGTGGCTCACGCTCGATGCGACCGCCTTCTACAAGGACCTCGACAACCTGATCTCGCCCACCGACGCGGTGGTCGAGGAGAACGGCATGAGCCGGCCGCTCGTCTACGACAACGGCGCGACCGGGCAGGTCTACGGCCTGGAGCTGCAGGCGCGCCACGAGCTCGCGCACAACCTGACCGGCTGGCTCGCGTACACGCTGTCGCGCGCCGAGCGCAGCGACTCGGACTCGGACGAGTCGCGGCTGTTCGACTTCGACCAGACGCACATCCTGACCATCGTGGTGAACTACCTCTTACCGCGAAACTGGCAGGTGGGCGGGCGCTTGCGGGTGGTCAGCGGCAACCCGAACACACCGGTGATCGGGTCGATCTACGACGCCAGCGAGGACGAGTACAAGCCGGTCTACGGCGCGGTGAACTCGGATCGCGACGGCACCTTCCACCAGCTCGACCTGCGCGTCGACAAGCGCTGGATCTACGAGAAGTGGATCCTGAACGCGTACATCGACATCCAGAACACCTACAACCGCAACAACCCCGAAGGCGTGGACTACAACTACGACTTCAGCGAGTCCCGCACCCAGACGGGCGTGCCGATCGTCACCATCATCGGCCTGCGCGGAGAGTTCTAACGTGACGACGATCCGCACGCGCCGCCGTCTCCCTGTGCCCGTGGCCTCGGCCGCGCTCGTCGCGACGCTCGTGACCCTGGTTGGCGCGTCTCGCGCGCACGCCGAGGAGAGCCTGCTCGAGGCGCCGCGCCACCGGCAGGGCTACTACGTCGCCTTCGGGCTGAACGCCGCGCTCGCCTACGCGCGCGAGGACGGCGAGGGCATCGGGCCCACGTACGGCCAAGGCTTCCAGCTCCGCTTCGGCCAGCTGCTCACGCCGCGCCTGGGCCTGGGCCTCGCGATCGACTTCAGCGGCACCGCCTCGGGCGACGACTCGGCGAGCTTCGGCGCGCTCAGCCTCGCCGGCCAGGCGGAGATCGCCTGCAACCTGGCGGTCCATGCGGCCGTGGGCCTGAGCATCGTGACGCTGACCTCCGAGACCGACGACGCCGACGAGCCGCTCCGCGGCGTGTACGGCGCGGCCTACACCGTGGGCATCACGTACGACTGGTTCCTCGGCAACCGCCGCAGCGGCGGCTGGGCGCTCACGCCCGGCCTGCAGCTGCGCGCGACGCCAGGGGACACGTTCGCGTTCGGGGCGTTCCTCGGGCTCGAGATCACGCGCTGGACCGGGCTGCCGAAGAACCAGCTCGATCTCGATACCAGCGAAGCCTACAAGTAACCCGGCGCGGCGGCGGCGGAACGGAGCGCCGGGCGCGGCACGGCACGGCACGCGCGGCCGCTGACGCGGCACGCGCCGCACCAAGGCTCGGCGCGCCGAGGCGGCACGCTTGCGTACCTGGGATGTGACGGGAACGAACGAGCGCCGCCGCAGTGTGCGGTGGCGCGGCGCGGCAGGCCGCTAGGCCTTGACGGGATCGACGGCCGCGGCAGGAGCCGCGACGACCTTCTCGATCTTGTGGTCCTTCTCGCGGATACGGGCCGCCTTGCCCTTCAGGTCGCGCAGGTAGTACAGGCGCGCCCGGCGAACCGCTCCGTGGCTCGCGACGTCGATCTTGTCGAGCATCGGCGAGTTGAACGGGAAGACGCGCTCGACGCCCACGCCGTACGAGATCTTGCGCACGGTGAACGTGCCGCGGATCCCGTTGCGGGTGCGCTTGATGACGACGCCCTCGAAGGCCTGGACGCGCTCTTTGTCGCCTTCCTTGATCTTCACGAACACGCGCACGGTGTCACCGACGCGAAACTCGGGGTGGGTCTTGATCTGGCGGTTCTCGATGGCTCTGATCGCGGGAAGCGTGTCCGACATGACGACTCTTCTTTCTATCTTTTCAACTACTTGGGCCCATGCCCATACAAACGGTCGAGGAATATAGCGACAGCGGCTCTGACTGACAAGTGGTTGTAGTCGGAGCCCCCGTGGATGGGATGTAACGTGGCGTCAACCTTGGGGAATACCTCATCGACCAGACCCCAGCCGGTGCCGAAGACGAGCAGCAGCGGACGCGGATCTGCGGCGCGAGCGGCCACCAGCTCGCCGGTGCCCATGGTCTTCTCGCGACCGCGCGCAGCGGTCGCGACCACATACGGAGCGAGCCCGCCGTGGGCCGCGGCCACGCTCGCGATCGCCTCGTCGAGCGAGGTCACGCAGCTCACCCGGCCGAGCGCCTCGCTGCGGCTGTCGTTGTGCGCGCGGCCTTCGCCGTCGGCGTCGACCCAGTGGCCGATGATCTTGCCGACCAGCTCGCGCTGCGCGGCGACCGGCGTGACCAGCACGTAGCCACCCAGGCCGTAGGTGCGCGACGCGCGCGCGATGTCATGGATGTCGAGGTTGGTGACCGCGGTGGTCACGATCCGGTGGTTCTTGTCGTAGACGGGGTGGTGGACGAGCGCGACGTGGGTGCGCTGCGCGAGCGCGCGCACGTCGATGGGCAGGAGATCGGGGCGCCGCGTGCGCGTGCGCTCCTGCGACGTCTCCAGCCGCCACGAGCGGATGCGCTCGTGGTTCCCCGAGAGCAGCACGTCGGGCACGCCGCGGCCGCGGTACTCGGGCGGCCGCGTGTACTGCGGGTACTCGAGCAGGCCCGCGGAGAACGACTCGTCGTCGGTCGAGGTGGCGTCGCCGAGCACGCCCGGCAGGTAGCGCGCGACCGCGTCGACGATGGTCATGGCCGCCGGCTCGCCGCCGGTGAGCACAAAGTCGCCGAGCGAGATCTCCTCGTCGATCGCCAGGTCGCGCACACGCTCGTCCACGCCCTCGTAGCGGCCGCAGACCAGCAGGACGCGCGGCAGGGCGGCGAGCTCGCGCACGCGCGCCTGCGTGAGCGGACGGCCCACCGGCGTGAGCAGGATGCGGTGCGCGGGGCCGCGCGCCGCGATTGCCGACTCGATGGCGTCGACGAGCGGCGGTGCCTGCATGACCATCCCGACGCCGCCGCCGTAGGGCGTGTCGTCGACCTTGCGGTGCGCGCCGGGCGCGAAGTCACGCGGGTTGGTGAAGGCCACGCGCACGGTGCCGTTCTTGACCGCCTTGCCCAGCAGACCTGCGGCCAGGAAGGAGTCGAACAGCTCCGGGAAGAGCGTGATGATCTCGAAGTCCATCGGCGTCACTTCGCCGGCGGACGGGGCGGGCGCGGCGGCCGGGGCGGCTTGGCCGCCTGGATCAGCTCGACCGGCAGGCCCTCGGGCGGGTCCACGACGACGCGGCGCGCCGCGGTGTCGACCTCGATCACGAACACCGGCACGAGCGGCAGGATGCGCTCGTGCGTGGCGTCGTGGATCACGAGCAGATCCTGCGACCCGTGCATGATCTCGACGATCTTGCCCAGCGCGGCGCCGGTGGTGTCGGAGACGTCGCAGCCGACCAGATCGCCGACCAGGTACTCGTCGGCAGCGAGCGGGACCTCGGCGCGCAGCACCTCGACCGGCTTGCTGGCCAGGAGCTGTGCGGCGTCGCGGTCGTCGATGCCGACGAGCTTGACCAGGACCGCGCCCGCGGTCGGGCGCACCGAGTCGATGGTCATCTCGCGGCCGCCGAACCAGACCCGCTTGACGTCGTAGAGGGACGTCGACCCGGGGGCGTGCAGCTGGACGCGCAGCTCACCGCGCACGCCGTGAGGCCGCGCGACAAAGCCGACGGTCAGCCGGTCGTCGTCGCGAACATCGGGCATGGCGGGGACCTAATCGACGATTTCGAGGACGGTGCGGCGACGCGACTTCAGCGACGCCGCCTGGAGCAGAGCGCGCATCGCCTTGACGGTGCGGCCCTGCTTGCCAATGACCTTGCCGATGTCGTCGGGGTCGACCTCGAGCTCGAGAACGATCTGATCGTTCAGGTCGACCTCGGTCACGATGACGGCATCCGGCTTGTCGACGATCTGGCGAGCCAGGTAGTCGACGAGGCCAGGCAGGGAGGGAGATGACATGGTGAGCCGGCTACTACTTGGCCGCGGCGGGCGCCGCGGCGGCCGCGCGCTCGGCCTTCTTGAGCAGCTCGCGCACGGTGTCGGAGGGCTGCGCGCCGACCGAGATCCAGTGCTTGATGCGCTCGCCGTTGTAGCGGAACTCGTAGGGCTCGCGGGTAGGGTCGTAGACGCCGAGCTGCTCGATGAAGCGGCCGTCGCGCTTGAAGCGCTGATCGGCGGCAACGATACGATAGAACGGCGACTTCTTGGCGCCCTGTCGGGTCAGGCGAATCGTGACGGCCATTGAAACCAATCCTCCGAAAACGGTAGAGCTATGGCGGTTCTTTAAGACGGCGCAGACTAACGGGGCCGAGCAGCACTGTCAAGCGTGGCCTTCGGGTCCTTCGGGTCCTGCCGGGGCACGCGCATCTCGTGGACGTGCACCGGGTTTCGCTCGAGGGCGCAGGCGGGGTCGCGCTTCTGGCACATACCACGGAAACGCGGCGCGTCGTCGGGCGGCCGGTGGATCACCCAGGCCTCGAACGCCGGCTGCGCGATCGCCAGCGTGGAGCCCAGGGTGCCGAGCGCAAGTGCCTGGATTCGAAGCAGATCGGCCGAACGCGGCTGGCTCGCGAGGCCGCGCCGCGCGGCGTAGAGCGCGGCCGGCGCGCGGCCCAGGCTCTGGTAGGCGGTGGCGGCGCGCGACCAGGCCAGGTCGTCGCGCGGGGCCAGCTCGGCCGCAGCGGCCAGGAGCGGCGCCGCCTGCTCCCAGCGCCAGACCGCGGCGTACGCCTCTCCCTTCATATAGAGGAGGGCCGGGTGATCGGGCCAGAGCGCCTGCGCCTCGTCGAAGAAGCGGACCGCGGCGTCCACGCGGCCCTGCCTGCCGGCGACCTGGCCGAGCCCGGCGAGCACGGCGGCGCGGCCGTGCGCCGTCGCCCCCGCCGGATCGGCGGTGAGCGCGGCGAGCGCGCGCTCGTACGCGGCGGTCGCCTCGCCCTGCCGCTCCTGCACCGCGTGCGACAGGCCCAGGCCGTGCGCGAAGTGCTGGCGCCAGGTCGGCGCCGCAGCGAGCGTCCAGCCCGACGCGCCCAGGGTGAGGCTCGCCCGGGCGCGCGCGATCTCGACGACCGGCTGCGGCGTGCAGGGATCGAGCGCGCTGCCGAGCATCTCCTTCGACGACGCGGCGAACGCGCGCCCGCGCTCGCTGCGAGCATCGGCGCAGGCCGCCTCCTGCAAGGGCAGGTTGCGGCTGCGGTGGCGCAGGCGCGCCTCGACGACGAGCGGCGCGGCGGCACCCGCGGGCAGCGCGAACGCGTACTCGACGACGACCGCGTCACGCGGCGCGATCGTGTGGTTCCACGCGCCGGCGCGGAAGCGATGGGTCTCGCGCACGTGCTGGCCGACGCCGTGATCATCGACCATGAGCGACTTGAAGCGATGTGCGGTCGGGTCCTGGCCGCTCTGCTCGTGCGCGCCGCCGGCCTCGGCGACGACCGCACCGGTGGCGTCGCGCACGATAAGCTCGAGCCAGGCGTCCTGCGCGTCCATGACGCCGCCGGGGAAGCGGTGGCCGACGCGCAGGTTGCGGACCACCACATCGAGCACCGGGCGCGCCGGCGTGGCCGCGGCGGCGGGGAAGACGTCGACGGAGAGCGCGCCGCGCAGCGCGAGCGCCGCGCGCGCCAGCTGGTCGGGATCGGCGCGCATCGCCGCCATCCAGGTGTGCCCGCCGAGGAAGCGGTGCGAGCGGATCTTGCCCCGCTTGGCGGCCGGATCGTGGAGCACGGCGTCCTCGAGCGGCATGTGACAGCCCTGGCAGGTCGCGGCCGTGACCGGCTCGTCGTCGATGCGCTCGAGCTGGCTGCCCGCGAACGCCGAGCGCGCCCACGGCGTATAGTCGTCCTGCCCGATCAGGAACGCGGCGTTGCCGACGTCGGGGTTCAGGAAGGCGCGATGGCAGCTGCCGCAGAACGCCGCGTCGTCGCGCACCGGGCGGCGCAGCGCCGCGACGTGGCGCTCGACGCTGGCGGCGTCGTCGGGCCGGGGCACCGGGATGTCGGCAGCGCCCAGCGCGACGCTGGCGTTGCCGTCGAAGCTCGCCGACGTGGCCGAGTGACAGACGCGGCAGTTGATGCCAGCGTGCGCGCGCGGGTCGTCGGTCGCGATGGGCACGTCCATGCCGCGGTCGGCAATCAGCGCGACGTCGTGGCAGCCGCCGCAGAAGCGCGAGGCCACGAAGCCGACCTCGGCGCGGAACTTCTCGACCACCGCGCGGTAGACCGGGTTATTGAAGGACGCGAAGGAGTGCGCGCTGGCGCGCCACTGCGCGGCGACGTCGGTGTGGCAACCCTCGCAGGCGTCGACGTCGGCGACGCGCGCGCCGTGGAGCGCGGCGTTCGTGGCCAGGAACGACGGGGCGTGCGCGCCGCCCGGCGCGGGCAGCGTGGCGAGCGACGACGCGGCCGCCGCCGCGGCGGTGGCGATGGCGGCGGGCGACGCGGGCGGCGCGGGCGCCTGCGCGGGCGTGCCGCAGGCCGCGAGCAGGACGAAGGCGGAGAGGACGATGCGAGGGAGGCCGCTCGGGACGGGGACGAGGCGCACGATCACGGGCTCGAACGCAGCCCGCGCCGCCGCCGCGCGACCACGACCACGAACGCGAACGCGCCGAACGCGCCGAACGCCGCGAGCGCCGCGCCCGCCGGAGCGCCGCCATCGCCGTCCGCGCCACCGACGCGGCACCCGCAGCCCGACTTTCCGGACGAGCCGGTCTGCGTCGCGCCGGCCGCAGGCGTGCCCGTGCCGGCGTCGCCTGCTTTCGTCGAGTCGCTACCCGGACGGTCCCTGGTCGCGTCGGTCGCGGTGCCCGGCGCCTGGGCCACGAGCGCCAGCTCGGGCACGTCCTGGCGCACCAGCTGCGCGAGCTGCACGCCGCCGCGTGGCGCGAACGCGAGATCCTTCGCCGCCGCCGGCTTGTTGTTGGCGCCGCCGGGCGGGCCGCCCCAGCGCCAGCGGATGGGCTTGTCGCACTTGATCTCACCGGCCCACGGGTGGCGGATGATGTAGCGGCCCTGGAAGTTGTTCAGGCCGCCCGGCTCGCTGCCGTGCTCGAGGCCCGCGCTCGACTGGTGGTCGGCCGACTTCCAGAGCTCGCGCCCGCCGCTGATCGGCGGCGCTGCCTTGAAGACGAGATCCTCGCCGAGCGCGTCCTTGCCGTAGCGGGCGTGCAGCCGCGTCAGCACGAAGCCGTCGAGCGGCGGCTGCGGCCGCACCTGCGGCGGACGAGACGGCGGCGGTGGCGGCGAGGGCGGGCGGGCCATGGGCGCGCCGCTGCCGTTCGAGGGCGCGCGGCCCGGCCGCGTGCCGATGCCGCCTGCGCCGTCGCC
>JBKJOI010000038.1:0-11339 GCA_046595695.1 Haliangiales bacterium
TCGCGATCATCGGCGGCTACCACGTCTTTCTCGCGCTCCAGCGCCAGCGCTTCATGCCCGAGGTCATGGCGCGCCGCAACCCGCGCCTGGGCACGCCGCTCATCGCGATCGCGGTCACGGTGCTCGTGCCCGTCGCGGTGATCCTGGCCACGCAAGGGGATCTGACGCTGCTCGGGCACATGTACGCGTTCGGCCTGCTGGGAGCATTCACACTCTCGTCGCTCGGGCTCGACGTGGTCAGGTGGCGCGAGCGCCGGCGCGGCCTCGGCTTCTGGCTCGGCGTGGCGACCACGATCATGGTGACGACCGCGTGGGTGGCCAACATCGTCACCAAGCCGCCCGCGCTTTACTTCGGCGGCGGCCTCACCGCGATCGGCATGCTGATCGCGGTGGGCATGCGGCGCGGCTGGTTCGCGAAGATCGCGATCCCCGTGCCCTACCTGTCCCGGCGGCTCGCCGAGCAGGCGGCGGCCGAGTCGCCGCAGGCGGCCAAGATCCTGACCCTCGACGAGGCCCTCGAGCTCGCGCCGGTCTACCACCCGCTCTCGCTGCTCGCGATCCGCGGCGGCGCCAACGAGCGCCTACTCGAGCGCGCGGCCTTGCGCCTGCGCGAGGTCGGTGAGTCGCAGCTCTATTTGCTCTTCATCGACGAGGTGCCCGGGCTGTTCTACCCGGCCGGCCTGAGCCCGTCGAAGGAGGCCGACGAGGTGCTCGGCAAGGGCGCCGCGTTCCTCGAGCAGCGCGGTATCACGGCCGTGCCGCTGTGGCGCCTGGGGCACCGCGCCGGTGAGACCATCGCCCACTCCTGCGAGGCGCTGAACGTGAAGTTCGTGCTCATCGGATCGTCGCGCCGCACGCCGCTGTGGAAGCTCCTGCGCGGCTCGGTCATCCAGGACCTGTCGTCGAGCCTGCCCGAGGGCACGCAGCTCGTGGTGATGCACTGAGGCGTGGCGCGCAACGACGCTACGAGGTCGTCACCTTCGACTGTTACGGCACGACGTCCAGCCGGCGCGCGAGCTGGGCCTGCCGACCGCCTGGGTGAACCGCAAGGCCGAGGCTCCGCTGGATAGCGCCGGCGCCACGTACGAGGTCGCCGACATGGCCGGACTGGCCGCGCTGGTCGTCGGGCATGGGGATCCGCCCGGATAGGTCGCGTCAGCGGGGCATGCGGTCGGGGGGGCTTGCATTCGGCCCGTCTTTCACGATGATCCCGCGCATGAAGCGTACCGGTGCTGTCACTGCGTTCGCCGGCCTCGTGGCCGCGGCGCTGCTCTCGTGTGTTCCCGTCGGGGGCGAGAAGTACTCGATCCAGCTGCCCGAGCACCACGCCAAGCTGGCGAACGGCATGCGCGTGATCGTGTTGCCCGATCCGTCGACGCCGCTGGTCGAGGTCGACGTGCGCTGGGAAGTCGGCGCCAACGAGGATCCCGAGGGCAAGAGCGGCATCGCCCACATGGTCGAGCACATGATGTTCCAGCAGCGGCCGGCCGGGCTCGACAAGCCGGAGCTCTTCAAGGCCATCCGCCAGATCGCGATCTTCTTCAACGCGTTCACCAACTGGGACACCACGCACTACATGGACATGGTGCGCAAGGAGGACCTCGAGTCCATCCTCGCCATCGAGTCGGCGCGCATGTACCTGGGCTGCGAGACCATCGACGTCTCGCAGTTCGAGCGCGAGCGCGAGGTCGTCCGCAACGAGTACCGGCAGAACTACGGCACGCCCGAGGCGCAGGCGTACTGGAAGATCCTCGAGGCCGCGTACCCGGTCGGCCATCCGTACCGGCGCCTGATCATCGGCACCGACGACCAGCTGAGCGCCGCCACGTTCGAGGACGTGTGCCAGTTCATGAAGGACTACTACACGCCGTCGCGCGCCACGCTGATCATCGCCGGCAACATCACGATCGACGAGGCCAGCCCGCTCATCGCCAAGTACTTCGGCGCGATCCCGTTCCGCGACGCCAAGCCGCGCGCCTCGACCCCGCCGATCAACCTCAAGCGCCAGACTTTCACGCATGAGCTCGACATCCCCGAGACGCAGGTCTCGGTGATCTGGGCGATGCCGCCGCAGTACGCCGAGGAGGGCACGGGCGCGTACTTCGCGGCCAGCATCCTCACCGGCCGCGTCAACCGCGAGGGCGACGAGTACGAGTTTGCCACCAACGTGGAGCCCGGCATCCTGGGCGGCGCGCACGCGCCCATCTTCGTGGTCACGGTCTCGGTGCGCAGCCCCGGCGACGTGGACAAGGCGCTCGACGCCATCTTCCGTGCCGCCAAGGGCGCGTACCGCAACATCGCCGAGGAGCTCGACGACGAGAGCTTCAAGGAGGTGGTCGCGAGCAACAAGGCAGGCCTGGTGATGCAGTTCGAGAACCTGCCCGCGCGCACCGTGCAGTTCGGTGACTGGGCGCAGTTCCAGCCCGACGGCGGCTACTTCGGCGGCGAGCTGGCACGCATGGATCGCCTGGACTTCGGGCGCATGCGCTCGATCGCCAAGCGTATCTTCGACCCGAGCAAGGCCGTCGTCGTCATCGTCAAGGCCAAGCAGGGCGCGGCGCGCACCGGCAAGAAGGGCAGCCTCAAGTTCGGCGGCGCCACCAGCGACAAGCGCGACGACAGCATCCTGGATCCGTCGGAGGCGAAGCGGCCCCTCCCGGCACCCAGCGGCGATCTCAACATGGCAGCGGTGAAGCGCTTCACCATGGGCAACGGCATGAACGTGGTGCTGCTGCCGACCAAGGCGACCATGCCGATCATGGCGGTGAACCTGGTGTTCCGCGCCGGCTCGGTGCACGAGTCGCCCAGCCAGGCGGGCCTCGCCCAGGTGGCCGGGCGCATGCTGAACCCGCCGTTCGTCGACATGGGCACCGGCGGCAACGCGGCGTCCGCGAACGTGCTCGGGCGCGTCGGGGCCGAGACCGACGTGAGCGTCGGCTCCGACACCACGGTCTTCTCGGTGCGTGGTCTCAGCATCTACGAGGAGCCGATCATCAAGGGGCTCGAGCGCTGGATCAAGGCGGGCGACTACAACCAGGAAGGCATCGAGCGCTACCGCAAGTTCCTCGGCTTTGCGATGAAGCGGCGCTCCTACGTGGCCGATCTGACCTTCCGCCGGGAGATGGCGACCGCGGTCTACGGCGCCGATCATCCCTACGCGCTGACCGGCGAGCCGACGGTGAAATCGCTCGGCAATGTCGGGCGCGACGCGGCGATGGACTTCAAATCGAACCATTACCGCTCGAAGAACGCGACCCTCATCGTGGCCGGCAACTTCGATGTCGGGCGCGTCGAGTCGATCATCCGCGACAACTTCGGCGACTGGAGCGGCGGCACCCTGGACAAGCCGGTCAGCGCCGCGCCCGCGCCGCGCACGGGGCCCATCTACCTGGGCGTCGGCAACGAGGAGCTGGCCTCGGTCAGCGTGCGCATCAGCTACCCGGCGCCGGCCGGCCTCGACGGTCAGCACGCCGCGCGCCTCATCCTGGCCGAGATGCTGAGCTCGCGCATGGGCGCCATCCGCGAAAAGCTCGGCTCGTCGTACGGCGTGGGCGCCGGGTTGATGAGCCGCCTGGGTCCGGGCAGCTACATCATGGCCGGCGCGATCGACGCCGAGCGCATCGGGCCGTCGCTGGTCGCGATGCGCGAGGGCGTGCAGAGCCTGCGCGCCGGCGTCGACTTCGACGCCGAGTTCGCCAAGGCGCGCCGCGCGGTGCTGAAGGAGCTGCTGACCAGCTCGGGCACCTCGGGCGAGCTCGCCAGCCAGCTGCTCTACATCGCGACCTACGGCCTGGCCGACACCTTCTTCGAGAAGCTCATCCACAAGGTCGCGGCGGCGTCGCCGACGCAGGTCAAGGAGCTCATCGCCGCCGAGCTCAAGCCCGAGCTCGAGGTCGTGGGCATCCTGGGACCCAAGGCGACCGTGGAGAAGGCGTACGCCGAGGCGGGGCTGAAGCTGACGAAGTGGATCGATTAGGTAGGGTGGGCGGAAGGCCCGGGACCCGACTCGACCGTGAGAGCAGCTTCCGGGGCGTGACCGGATTAGGAACTGACTGAGCGAGGGCCGCGCGCGCGGCGCAGGTGCGCCGCACGCTGCTCCTTCCGAGCTACTTCACCTGGCGGATGTACAGGTCGTCGCTCGGCTCGTCGGTGATCACGATGTCGCTGATCTCGACCTTCTCGGCCGCGTAGCCGATGTTCTGGCGGCGCGTCGAGATCTTCAGGCCGTTCACGTCCTGCCACTCCTCGAAGCGGTAGCCAATCCGCTCGTTGTCGGCCTTGCCCTGCTCGACGAACTCGATGTGACGGATGAGGTGGTCGTCCTTGCCGATGATGACGTAGTAGACGTCGCCGGGCGTGGGGCCGACGCCGGGGTCGAAGGTGACCTTGAGGACGTCGTAGACCGGGGTCTCGGGCGCGGCCGGCTCGGCGCGCTCCTCGGCGTACTTGAGCGTCACGCCCGGGTCCTTGAGGCGGTACGGCATGGTCAGGAGATACGCATCGACCTGCAGGCGCTTGACCGCCTCGCCCTTCATCTGGGTGACCTGCTCGCGCGCGATGTCGGAGCGGCCGTCGATCTCACCGTGAGCCGCGTCGCCGAAGATCTCGTAGGCGACCATGAGCTCGGCCTTCGAGACCGCATCGGTCTTGGTGTAGCGGTGGCGACCGTTCCAGCGATCCCAGTCGTGGTGCGCGTTGACGACTTCCTTACCGTCGATGGTGACCTTGTGGGTCCACGACAGCTGCCGGGCCTTGGCCCACGCTGCCTCGCCACCGACGGCCGCGAGCACCTGGTCGGCGATCGCGACGGCCTTGGGTTCGGACTTGCTCGCGTCGAACGCGGCGGGCGTGGACTGCGTGGCGGCGGCGGTGCGGCCGGGGCCACAGCCGACGAGGGATGCCGTGGGCAGCGCGAGCGCGCCAACGAGCAGGAACAGGTTCGAGCGAGACGAGCGCATGGGATCCTCCATGCCTCCGGTTGAGAGGCGGCGACCTCTATAGCACTTTCTCACCGCGTTCTTTCCGACGCCTGCACCACGGCGCGCCGGCCGCGCTGGCACTTTCTTGCCGCACCGCGTCGTCCCGCCTAGAGTCTGGCGGTCATGGGAAAACGTTTGCTGCTCGTAGCATTCCTGGGGATCGCGGGGCTCGGCGCCGCGGGGCTCGCGGTCACCGGTTGCGAGGCCGACAAGGTCGACGCGCTCATGGGCGCGCGCTGCACCGGCGAGGACAGTTGCACCGTGCGCTGCCTCGCGCCGGGCGACGACTATCCCGGCGGCATGTGCACCGACGTGTGCACGCGCGACGGCGAGTGTCCTTCGGACGGCCGCTGCGTCGAGCGCCTCGGCGGCGTCTGCCTGTTCTCGTGCCGCGACGACGGCGACTGCGACTTCCTCGGCGAGGTCGGCGGGCGCCGGTGGACGTGCCAGGAGCAGGCGGCCGCGGGCGTCGCTGACGGCGGCGTCGGCGCGGGCGTGACCGTGTGCCTCGGGTCGGAGCTGTGACGATGATGACGAGGCAGCGCGCGTCGCTGATCGCGGCCGTGGCGATGGTCGGGAGCGTCGTGACGTTCGCGGGCGCGGCTACGGCACGGGCGCAGGACGCGGCGGAAGCGGGCGCGGGCGCAGGCGCAGGCGCCGACGAAGGCGACGAGGCCCCGGTCGCCAAGCAGGAGATCGGCGCGCGCCTGGGCGCACAGATCGGCCTCTCGAGCCTGACGCCGGGCGGCTTCCGGCTCGGCGGCGTCTTCCTCTACCGCCTGGACGAGACGACCTGGTTCGATGGCGAAGCCGCGGTGTCGTTCGGCGCCGATCCGCGCACGTGCTTCTACACGCGCGCCGAGGAGCTCACGCTCGAGTGCGACCACAGCGGCTTCGACGGCTTCGGCATGACCGTCGGCGGCGGCCTGCGCTTCTTCCTCGAGCGACGTGCCAGCGGCTTCCATCCCTATGTCCGCACAGGCCTTGGGCTTTCGTTCGCGAGCTTCAGCGCGGACGGTGTCGGTGGCGCGGCCCTCTTCGGCTGGGGCGGCGCGGGCGGGCGGTTTCGCATCGCGCCGCGCGTGGCGATCGGTGCCGAGGCGCTTCTGCTTCTCGGTCCCGGCCTGTATGATTCGGAGCTGGGCGTGCAGCTTTTCGGTGCCCTTGTCGTGCAGTTCGGTATCGAGATCGCCCTGTAAGCCCATTGATGCCCGAGAACGCCGCAAGCTCCGCGCCGCCGTCCACGACCACGTCGCCCCTGATCCTGGTCATCGACGACGACCCCGAGGTTCGCCGGCTGCTGGCGACCGGGCTCTCGATCCGCGGTTTCCGCGTCCAGCTCGCCGCCAACGGCCGCGAAGGTATGGACGCGCTGCGCCTCGAGGTGCCCAGGTTGGTCGTGCTCGACTACTGGATGCCGGTGCTCGACGGCGCCGGCTTCATGCTCGAGATGCGCAACTTGCTGCCGAAGCGGCCGCCGGTGATTTTGTTCACCGCCGTCCACGACAAGCCTGACCTGGTGCGCGCGCTCGGCGTCGACGTCTACGTCGAGAAGCCGATCCAGATGAGCCGCTTCGTGAAGCTCGTCGAGGCCACGCTGCGCGGCGCCGCGGTGGTCGGGCTGCCCGATCCTGCAACCAACGGGCGCGAGCGCAGGGTGCGTGCGCGCCTCGTGCACCGGCGCAACGTGGAGATTCGCCTGCCCGGCGCGCGGCGCTTCCAGTCAGCCTTCACCGTGGACGTGAGCGAGGGCGGGCTGTGCATCGAGATGCTCGAGCCGCCCGTGACGCCGCTGCCCAAGGACGCCCACCTGGGCGTCGCGGTCGAGCTGCCCGACGGACGCCGGATCGAGCTGGACGGCCTCGTGAAGTACGTCGCGCCCGACGGACGGATCGGCGTGCAGTTCCTGCCGCTCGACTCCGCCCATGCCGCCGCCGTGCGCGCGTTGCTCGTCGAAGCCCGCGCCTAGCAGGGGGACAGGATCTACCCCTCTATCCGCTTGGGATTGCTGAGCTTCTGGCGGTAAACGCGCATTTACCGTTTCCTGGGCCTTCTGGCGGCTCGGACAGGGTAAATGCGCGTTTACCGCCAGAACACTAGAGAATACGAATAGTTGAGGGGGTAGATCCTGTCCCCGTTGCGGAGGGGGGGCTAGCTGCAGAGCTTCTCGAGGTCGGCGGGCTGCTTGGGGATGTCGGCGGTGAGGTTGCGGTGGCCCTCGGGGGTCACGAGCACGTCGTCCTCGATGCGGACGCCGACGCCGCGGAGCTCGGCCGGGGCGTTCGCGTCGTCGTCGGCGACGTAGATGCCGGGCTCGATCGTGATGACCATGCCGGCGACGAGCGGGCGCGGCGTGCCGTCGTCTCCGGAGTAGGCGCCGACGTCGTGGACGTCCATGCCCAGCCAGTGCGACGTCCGGTGCATGTAGTACTTCTTGTAGCTGCCGTCGGCGATTCGATCCGCGGCGGGGCCGGCGAGCAGGCCGAGATCCACCATGCCCTGGACCAGCAGCTCGACCGAGCGCTCGTGGATCTGGTCGATGGTGACGCCCGGGCGCGTCATGCGGATGGCGTCCTCTTGCGCGTGCAGGACCACGTCGTAGAGCTTGCGCCTGAGCGGCGTGAACTTGCCGCCGCACGGGAAGGTGCGCGTGACGTCGGCGGTGTAGTAGTCGTACTCGGCGCCGGCGTCGACGAGCACGAGGTCGCCCTCGACCAGGCGATCCTTGTTCTCGATGTAGTGCAGGATGGTCGCGTTCTTGCCCGCGCCCACGATGGTCGTGTAGCCAGGCCCGACCGCGCCGCGGCGCCGGAATGTGTACTCGATCGCGGCCTCGAGCTCGTACTCGTAGGCGCCCGGCCGGGCCGCCTTCATGGCCGCGACGTGGGCCTCGCCGGTGATCGCGCCGGCCTTGGCCATGGCGTCGATCTCCTCGGCCGTCTTGACGAGGCGCATCTCGTGCAGCACGTTGCGCGGATCGACGACGCGCTTGGGCGGCCGGCCGGCGCGGCGCTCCGACATGCGCATGACCGCAAGCGCGTGGCACAGGCGCGCGTCGAACGCGGCGTCGAGGCCGAGCGAGTGGTACAGGTCGTCGACGTTGGCGACCAGCGCGGGCAGCCGCTGCGCCAGCTCGGCGATCGGGTAGGCGACCTGGGCGCCGTAGTCGCGCACCGCGCCCTCGACGCCGGCGCGCCGGCCGTCCCAGGTCTCGCGCTCGGGATCGCGCGGGCGAACGAACATGACGACCTTCTCGGTCTGGGCGCCGGGCCGCAGCACCAGCACACACTCGGGCTCGGCGAAGCCGGTCAGGTAGACCAGATCCGAGGACGAGCGGTAGCGGAAGTGGGTGTCGTTCGAGCGCGTCGCCTCGGGCGGCGCGGCGAACACGGCGGCGGCGCGCGGGCCGATCGCGGCGGTGAAGCGTTGCTGGCGAGCAGCGTGGATCGCGAAGTTCATGCGCAGGACTCCTGTCCCGGGAGTCTACAACACGCCGGCGGCGACGTCGGCGACCAGCGTCCGAGCTAGAGCACGCCGGCCGCGACGTCGGCGACCAGCGTCCGGGCGCATTCGATGGCGCTGGCCGCGGCCAGCTCGGTGCCCACGCCGCGGCCGCCGGCGGCGTCGCCCGCCGCGTAGATGCGCCGCAGCGGCGTCCGCACCGACGGCCGCCGCGCGCCCACCTGGTCGGGCGTCTGCCCGGTCGATACCGCCGGCCCGTGCAGCTTGCCGATCCAGCTGCCCAGCGCGCGCACGCCCATGGTGTCGACGAACAGCGCCTCGTCGCGGCAGCCGGGCACCAGCTCGTCCATGGCCACGAGCATCGCCTCGATCCAGGCCGCCTCGTCGTCCTCGAACGCGATGTTCGTCGTGGGCGCGACCGCGCACGCGGTCAAGAGCTGGGTGCCCGCGGGCGCGAGCGAGGGATCGAAGTTGGTCGGGATCGGGCAGTAGATCGGCACGACCGCCGGGATGCGCCCGTGCTCGATGTTGCTGAACATGCGGCGGAAGTCGTCCAGCGTGAGCGACCACGCGTCGATGGACGGATCGCGCGACACCGAGCCGACCAGGCAGCCCGCGGTCTCGCGCTGGCGCGGCAGCGCGATCTTGCACTGCACCGCGATGTACGAGCCCATGATGCCGGCGACGCGCGCGCGGTATTCAGCGGGGAAGCACGCCGGATCGATGAGCCGCCCGCACAGATCCTTGAGCGACGTGGTCGAGACCACGGCGCGCGCGTGGTACTCGCGCCCGTCGGTGTCGAAGACGCGCGCGAGCCCGCCCGGCGCCGAGTCGGGCTCGATGCGCGCAGCGCCGGCGCGCATCACGATGCGAGCGCCGAAACGCTCGGCGGCCGCGCAGAAGGTGCGCGGGATGGCCACCGAGCCGCCGACCGGATAGGACAGACAGTTGTCCTTGGCCATGCGCTGGAACGACCAGATGGCCTCGCCGGCCGAGACCTGCCAGAAGGGCAGGATGAAGTAGAGCCCGAGCAGGAAGCCGAGCAGCGCGAACAGGCGTGGGTTCTCGGTGTACTCGAGCAGGAACTCGTCGACGGTGCGGGCGTCCCAGCGCTCGATCTCGGCCTCGGACATGGTGGCCAGGTGGGCGAACAGCCGCATCACGCCGGGCAGCTCGGTGAGCGGGATCTTCATGGCCCGCATCGCGTCGTAGGCGAAGCGCGGCAAGCGCCACGCCGCGGCCGGCACCTTGAGGCTGATGCCGAGGCCGCGCACCTCGGCGATGTCGGGCGTGCGCACGAAGCGCACCTGCTCGCGTGCAGGCAGGCCGAGCAGCCGCTGCACCTCGCCGAGCGGCCCGCGGTGGCCGCGCGTGAACATGTGCGTGCCGTAGTCGATGTGGAAGCCGCGCTTCTCGTAGAAGCTGCACGAGCCGCCCACGCGCGGGTTCTTCTCCAGCACGAGCACCGAGAGCCCCGCGTGCGCCAGCAGCGCGGCCGCCGCCGAGCCGCCGATGCCGGTGCCGATCACCACCACGTCGTAGCGGGCGACCGTGGCCGCGGGAGTCAGGGGGGCAGCGGACACGGTGACCATACCGGCAGTCTATCCCGTGCATCCCATCGACGTTCGGCAGGTATGATGGCCACGTCGGCCGCGCGAGACTGGCGACGTCGGCCGAGCGAACCCCATGGATCAACCTCCGTTTCTCGTCGAAGACGACGCCGGCCTGCACCGCATCCTGACCGAGGCGCGGACCATCGCCGTCGTCGGTCTGTCGTCCAACCCGTCGCGGCCGTCGAACGACGTCGCCGCCTATCTACAGGAGGCCGGCTACGCGATCATCCCGGTGAACCCGGGCGAGCGCACGGTGCTGGGCGTGGCTGCGGTGCCTGACCTGCACGCCATCCGCGAGCCGGTCGACGTCGTGCAGGTCTTTCGTCGTTCGGCCGAGGTCGCGCCGCACGTCGACGAGGCGATCGCCATCGGCGCCAAGGTGCTGTGGCTGCAGGACGGCGTGATCGACGCGGCGTCGGCGCGGCGCGCGCACGCGGCGGGGCTGCGCGTGGTCATGGACCGTTGCATGCTGCGCGACCACGCGCGGCTCATGCGATGACGGTCCCCGCGAAGCCGATGACGTCCCCGGTGAAGCCGATGAGCCCCGCCGCCGCCGCCGGCGTGCGCCTGTCCCCGCGCGGCGTGGCGCGCCTGCGCGGCGGGCACCCGTGGATCTACCGCGCCGATCTCCTCGCCGAGCCGGCCGCGGCCGCCGTCGACGCGCACGGCGGCGTCCAGGTCGGCGACGAGAAGGGTCGTCCGCTCGGCTCGGCGCTGCACGCGCCTGCGCCTGCGCCCATCGCGCTGCGCGTGTATGCCCGCGGCAGCGAGCACGTGCGCTTCGACGACGCGCTGCTCGCCGAGCGCCTGACGCGCGCGATCGAGCGTCGCCGCCGGCTCTACGGCGCGATCCCCGAGGCCTGCCGCCTGGTGCACGCCGAGGCCGATCAGCTGCCCGGGCTGTTCGTCGACAAGTGGGGCGACGCCGCGGTGCTGCAGGCGGCCACCTCGGCCATGGAGCGGCGCGAGCCGGTGATCGCGCGCTGGCTCGCGGAGCGCCTGGGCCTGCGCCTGGTCATCGCGCGCGACGACGGCTCGACGCGCGAGCTCGAGGGCCTGCCGCGCCAGAAGTCGATCCTGCTGGGCGGCGGCGCCACCCTCGTCGACGTGCGCGAGGGCCGCGCGCGCTTCTCGCACGACCTGCTCGAGGACGCCAAGACCGGCGGCTTCCTCGACCAGCGCGAAAACCACCTGCGCGCCGGCGAGCTGGCGCGTGGCGACGCGCTCGACGCCTTCTCGCACCACGGCGGCTTCGCGCTGGCGATGGCGGCGAACGCGACGCACG
>JBKJOI010000091.1:0-24887 GCA_046595695.1 Haliangiales bacterium
GCGAGGTGCCGAGCCTGTTCGTGGTCGCCGAGAAGGACAGCGTGCTTTCGCTGGCGAGCACGCGCGAGCTGTACGCGCGCATGCCATCGCCGAAGCGCCTCGTCGTGCTCGCCGCCGCCGACCACATGCACTACCTGGACGACGCGCGCCGAGCGCACGACATGTTCCGCCTCATGCCGGTCGCGTTCGCGCCGATCGTCGGCGAGCTGCTCGCGTTCTCCCAGCTCATGCCCGCCGACGCCGCGCAGGCGGCGGTGCGCGGGCTATCGCTCGCGCACTTCGATGCGTTCGTGCGCGGCGACACGGGCGCGCGCGGCTGGCTGCGTGGCGACGTGGCCGGAGCGCTCGCGGCGCACGGGGCGTCGGTGCTGTGAAGCCGCGCGCGCCACTGAGCGGCTCGGGCCTCTACGGATCCTCGCGCGGCAGTGTCTCGCGGCGCACGGCGGAGACGCAATGGCCGTCGACGATGGGCGCGGGTGCTTCGGAGGCCGGGTCGATGTCGCGATCGGAGAGCTCGACACACGTCGTCGCGACGATCACGGGCAGCGGCGAGCGGCGCTCGTCGCCCCCGCAGGAGGTCACGGTGTACTCGTGGGCCTCGTGCAGCACTTCGTGCGAGGGCCTCACCAGCTCGGGCGCCACGCGCAGCCCCATCGCCGCGAGCAGCACGATCGCCGCGATCGCGGTCTCCAGCCGCAGGCGTCGCGCCGAGTACATCGCGAGGCGCCTCGCTTCGCGCACCGCGACGTGAACTTGCTGGCGTGTCGAAAGGCGAAGCGCCCGGCGCTTCTGCATCAACGAGGGGCGGGATCCGGCGCCGCCGTCGGGCCCGCTGCACTCGGCGGACGCGTGCTCCGCTGCACCGGCGGCGCGAGCGGAGCATCCCCGGGCTGCTCCGGGAAGTACACGCGTGCGTTGTAGAGCACGTCGGGTACGGGCGAGATGAGGTCGTACTGCTCGGGCGGGCCGTAGTACGCCACCATCAGCGCGACGTGCAGGATGACCGAGAAGACGATCGCGCCGGGCATCACCCAGTTCTGCTTCATGACTTCTCTCGACACCGTGCGCGTCGAGTCGGTTCCGGGCCGCGTGCGCGCCGGGGCAGTTCGTTGCCGCCAAGCTGGCGAAGCTGGGCGTTCGTTCAGGCCGAGGCGACGGCGCCTGACGATGCCGCGGCGCGGACGGACGCCGCGGGCGGGAGCGACGCGATGCCGAGGCGCGCGCGCACGTCGGAGATCGGCAGCTGGAAGAGCTCGTTCCAGTGCTGGCCGAAGAACGGGGCGGCCTGCTTGCCCAGGCGCCAGCCGTGTGCGATGCCGTCCATGCGTGCGTCCTTGTCGTCGAACGCGTACACGAGCGTGTTGACCAGGCCGACGGCGAGCAGCAGCGGCGCGAGGCGCGCGGGTAGCTGCGCCAGGTAGAACGCCTGCAGCCCGAGCTCGCCGGCGGCGTCGGTGTCGAAGCCGGTGACCACGTGCCAGATGTCGTGGGTCTCGAACAGGTGTGCGCGGACGAAGCTCGGGGCGTCGTTCGCAGGGCGCCGCGGCAGGTCGGCGGCGTCGAGGCCGTTGCGATCCATGAACTCGATGTACTCGCGGCCGAGCGTGCCGCGGGGCAGCGTGCGCAGCTCGGCGGGCACGATGCGTACGCGCGGACGCTCGGTGAGCGAGCGCGCGCCGACCGGGTCGCGGCGGATGAAATCGACGAACGTCCGCATGACCTCCTCGCTGGAAAGCGAGTCGGCCATCTCGATGACCTCGTCGAGTCGGGTGGGGTCCTTGACGAGCCGGACGGCGCTAAAGAGCAGCTTTGCCCTGGTGAGAAGGTTGCGCATATCGATAGAATGCGAGTAAATACTCGTGTTGTAAACTCGCATTCAGAGGAGCAGGCAAATGGCACCCAAGCTGCGGACAAACCCGCGAAAACAGCCACAGCAGCGCCGCTCGCTGGACACCGTCGACGCGATCTTGTCGGCGACCGCTCAGGTTCTGGTGCGCCACGGCTACGAGGGCGCGAACACCAACAGGATCGCGGTAGCCGCCGGGGTGAGCATCGGCTCGCTCTACCAGTACTTCCCCAGCAAGGAGGCGCTCGTCGCCGCGCTCATCGAGCGCCACAGCGAGGCCATGTGGCGGCTCACCGTCGAGGGCACCGCGCGGGTCGTCGGCAAGGCGCTGCCCGAGGCCGCGCGCGAGGTCATCGGGGCCATCTTCGCGGCGCACGCCGTCGACCCGAAGCTGCACCGCGTGCTCAGGGAGCAGGTCCCGCGTGTCGGCGCGCTCCGTCAGATCGGCGACGTCACCGATCGCTGCACCGCCCTGGTGCACGGGTACCTCGACGCCCGCCGCGCCGAGATCACCCCGCGCGACACGGCCCTCGCCGCCTTCGTCATCGTCCAGATCGTCGAGGCGTTGGCCCACGCCGCCTTCGAACGCCCCGAGGATCTAGCGAGCGGTGCCCTCCTCGACGAGACCACCTCCGTGGTCCTCCGCTACCTCACCGGAGGCGGATCGGCACGGGGACACTCTTCGCCTTCCAACCATTCGGAATAGCGGACGTTCTGGGAGCAACTGCGCAATCTTCACATTCCTACAGCAGATCGGGGCGGTCCAGGCCTTCGAGAGCCCGGCGCATCTCCGCGCTCGCCCGGTCGTCGAACATGCAGAAGACGACCTCGCGCGGCCATTCGTGCCCGTCGAGCCACGTGGCGGTCTCGCGTGCCGCGATGGCGCATGCGTCGCGGAGGGGAAAGCGATAGACGCCGGTGGAGATGGCGGGGAAGGCGACGTCCGGCGCGCTCTTCGTCTCGGCCGCCGCGAGGCTCGCGCGATAGCAGCGAGCGAGCAACTCGCGCTCGCCCGCGTGACCGCCTTGCCACACCGGACCGACGGTGTGGATGACGTAGCGCGCCCTCAGTTGGTACCCGCGCGTAAGGCGCGCTTCGCCCGTCGGGCAGGGTGAGTGCGTTCGACACTCTTCGAGCAGTTCGGGTCCTGCCTTGCGGTGGATGGCTCCGTCGACGCCACCGCCGCCGGAGAGCGCGGAGTTGGCGGCGTTCACGATCGCGAAGACATCGAGCGTCGTGATGTTGCCCTGGGTCAGGCGAATCCGGCTCATGCGGCGTGTGTTTTGTGAAGATTGCGCACTATGGTCAGAAAGAAGAACGAAACCGGTGCCTTGGAACGTGGAGAGTGTCCCCCGCGGGAATGCGGCGGACGTCCTCTTACTTCAGCCACTCCGTATGGATGAAGCCGAGGGCAGGCTTATCGGTGCGCTCGTACGTGTGGGCGCCGAACGCGTCACGCTGGGCCTGCGTCAGGTTCTGCGGCAGGCGCGCCGTCCGGTACGCGTCGAAGTAGTTCAAGGATGCGCTCGTCGCGGGCAGCGGGATGCCGAGCTGGGCGCCCGCCGACACCGCGCGCCGCCAGCCGGGCTGCGCGGCGAGGACCTGCGCCTCGAACTCGGGATCGAGGAGCAGGTTCTTGAGCACGCCGCCCGGGGCGCGCTCGTAGGCGCGCATGATCGCGTCGAGCAGGCGCGCGCGGATGATGCACCCGCCCTTCCAGATGCGCGCCATCTCCTTGAGCGAGATGCCCCACTTGTTGGCCTCGGACGCCGCCTGGATGAGGTGCAGGCCCTGCGCGTACGAGCAGATCTTGGCGGCGAGCAGCGCGTCGTGGATCGCGTCGATCATCTCCTTCTTGTCGCCCACGAGGGCCCCGGGCGCTGCGACCGCACCGTGGATGACCTTCGACGCCGCGACGCGATCGTCCTTGTAGCTCGACATGACGCGCGCATCGATCGCCGCCGCGATCGTCGGGATCGAGATGCCCAGCTCGAGCGCGACCATCGCGGTCCACTTGCCGGTGCCCTTCTGGCCGGCCTTGTCCTGTACGAGGTCGACGAGCGCCGCGCTGGTCTCGACGTCCTTCTTGGCCAGCACCTGCGCCGTGATCTCGACGAGGAACGAGGCCAGCGGACCCTTGTTCCACGCGCCGAAGACCTCGGAGATCTCGCCCGCCTTGAGCCCGACGACGCGCGACAGCATGTCGTAGGCCTCGGCGATGAGCTGCATGTCGCCGTACTCGATGCCGTTGTGCACCATCTTGACGAAGTGGCCGGCGCCGTCTGGCCCGACGTAGGTGACACACGCGCCGGAGTCGGTCTTCGCCGCGATGGCCTCGAAGACCGGCTTGATAAGTTCCCACGCCTCTTTCTCGCCACCCGGCATCAGCGACGGACCGAAGCGCGCGCCTTCTTCACCGCCCGAGACGCCCATGCCGACGAAGCGCAGCCCGGCCGCCTTGTAGTCCTTCTCGCGCCGCTGCGTCTCCGGGTAGTAGGTGTTGCCACCGTCGATCACGATGTCGCCGGGCGCGAGCAGCGGCTTGAGCTTGCCGAGCATGATGTCGACCGGCTCGCCCGCCTTGATCATCATCATGATGCGGCGCGGCTGCTCCACCGCCGCGACGAACTCCTCGAGCGTCCTGGTGCCGACGAGCTTCTTGTCCGGGTTCGCCGCGACGATCTTGTCGGTGACGTCGCCTTCCAGGTTCCACACCGCGACCGAGTAGCCGTGGTCGGCGATGTTGAGCGCAAGGCTGCGCCCCATCACCGCGAGCCCGATCATGCCGAAATTCGCCTGCTGCGACATCGGTGTCCCCCCTTCGCGAGAGTTGCGAGTTGCGGCCCCCCGGGGCCCCTACAGAGCGGCCGCTACAGCAGCCCCTTGACCGCCTTCACCACGTGCTCGACGGTGAATCCGTACTCCTTCAACACCGTCGGCCCCGGCGCCGAGGCGCCGAAGCGATCGACCGCGATGCACACGCCGCGATCGCCGACCCAGCGATGCCAGCCGAACGACGCGGCCGCCTCGATCGAGACGCGCGCCGTGACCGCGCGCGGCAGCACCGACTCGCGGTACTCCGCGGGCTGCTCGGCGAACGCCTCCCAGCACGGCATGGAGACCACGCGCGCACGCACGCCGCCCTCGGCGAGCTTGGCCTGGGCCTCCATCGCGAGGCCGACCTCGGACCCGGTCGCCAGCAGCAGCGCCTGCGGCGCGCCGCCTGCGGCCTCGGAGAGCACGTACGCGCCCTTGCGCAGCCCCGACACCGGGCCCATGCCCGGCTTGGAGCGATCCCACGTGGTCATCTTCTGGCGCGACAGCACGATCACGGTGGGGCCGTTCTTGCGCTCCATCACCAGCTTCCAGGTCTCCGACGCCTCGTTGGCGTCGCCTGGCCGCACCGTGTACAGGCCGGGCAGGCAGCGCAGCGACGCCAGGTGCTCGACTGGCTGGTGCGTCGGGCCGTCCTCACCGAGGCCGATCGAGTCGTGCGTGAACACGAACGCGACCGGCAGGTGGTTGAGCGCCGCGAGCCGCACCGCGGGCCGCTCGTAGTCGGCGAAGGTGAAGAAGGTGGCGGTGAAGGTGCGCACGCCGCCGTGGTAGGTCATGCCGTTCGCGGCCGCGCCCATGGCGTGCTCGCGCACGCCGTAGTGGATGTTGCGGCCACCCGGGGTCTCCGCGTTGCAGTCGCCGCCGCCCTTGATGTAGGTCTTGGTCGACTCGGAGAGATCGGCGTCGCCGCCGATCAGCCAGGGCACGCGCTTGGCCACGCCGACGAGCGCCTTGCCGCCCGACTCGCGGGTCGCCTGATCCTCGCCCGGCTTGAACACCGGCACGTCGGCGTCCCAGCCCGGCGGCAGCTCGCTCGCCCACGCCATGCGCCACTCGCTGGCCAGCTCGGGGTTCGCCGCGGACCACGCGTCGAAGCGCTTCTGCCACTCGGCCTGCGCCTTGGCGCCGCGGTCGATGGCGGTGCGGAAGTGCGCGAGCGCCTGTTCCGGCTCGAAGAAGAACTTCTCGGGGTCGAAGCCGAGCGCCTTCTTGGTGAGCGCGACCTCGTCGGGGCCGAGCGGCGCGCCGTGCGAGTGCTGTGAGTTCTGCTTGTTGGGCGAGCCGTAGCCAATGATGGTGCGCACGCAGATGATCGACGGCCGCGCGGTCTCGGCCTTCGCCGCGGTGATGGCCTTGTCGAGGCCGTCGTAGTCGGTGTTGCCGTCCTCGACCCGCTGCACGTGCCAGCCGTAGGCCTCGTAGCGCTTGGCCACGTCCTCGGTGAACGCCATGGAGGTGGGGCCGTCGAGCGAGATCTTGTTGTCGTCGTACAGGTAGATGAGCTTGCCGAGCTTGAGGTGGCCGGCGAGCGAGGCCGCCTCGCCCGACAGACCCTCCATGAGGTCACCGTCGGAGACCAGCGCGTAGGTGAAGTGGTCGACGATGGTGTGGCCGGGCTTGTTGTAGCGTGCCGCGAGCCAGCGCTCGGCGATTGCCATGCCCACCGCGTTGGCGGCGCCCTGGCCGAGCGGACCGGTGGTGGCTTCTACGCCCGCGGTCATGAACGACTCAGGGTGACCGGGCGTCTTGGAGTTGTACTGCCGGAACGCCTTCAGGTCGTCGAGCGACAGGTCGTAGCCGGTGAGGTGCAGGAGCGCGTACTGCAGCATCGAGCCGTGGCCCGCCGAGAGCACGAAGCGGTCACGATCCGGCCACTTCGGATCGCGCGGGTTGTGCTCGAGGTGCTGCTGCCAGAGCACGTACGCCATGGGCGCGGCGCCGAGCGGCAGGCCGGGGTGCCCCGAGTTGGCCTTCTGCACCGCGTCGATCGCGAGGGTGCGGATGGTGTTGACGGCGAGCTTGGCAATCGGATCCGCGGAGAGCGACATAGTCATCCTTTGTTGAGGCCGCGCGCCGCACACGCGGCCGCGCCGAGGAGGCCGACCTGCGTGTTCAGCACCACATGCACCGGGATGGTAGAGGTGAGGCCGGAGAGCCGGCCCTTGTCGTTGAAGGCGCGCATGAAGCCACCCTGGCGCAGGCGCTCGACGATCTTGGGCGCGATGCCGCCGGCGACGAAGACGCCGCCGGTGGCGAGCACGCGCAGCGCCAGGTTGCCGGTCTCGGCGCCGTAGATGGCGACGAAGCGGTCGAGCGACTCGGCGCAGGTCGCGTCGGAGCCGGCCAGGCCGCGGCGGCTGATCACCGCGGCGGGATCGTCGCGCTCCATCTCGTCACGCACGTCGGGCGCCTCGGCGCGGCCGAGCTCCTCGACGAGCGCGCGGTAGATGTTCACCAGGCCCATGCCCGAGATCACGCGCTCGTACGAGACCCGGCCGTGGCGCCGCGCCAGGTGCTCGAGGATCGCGATCTCGATCTCGTCGCGCGCGGCGAAGTCACCGTGACCGCCCTCCGAAGGCAGCACCTGGTAGCCGCGCGTGCGCTCGTCCCAGATCATGAAGCCCTGGCCGAGCCCGGTCCCGGCGCCCAGGTACGCGATCGGCCCGTGCGCGACCGGGCTGCCCGCCTGCAGCGTCGCGAGATCCGCGCTGCCCAGGTGCGGGATGCCCCAGCCGACCGCCGCGAAGTCGTTGATGAGCTTCACGCCGGCGACGTCGAGCGTCTCGCCCAGCTCGCTGGCGCGGATCACCCAGGGCAGGTTGGGCGTCTCGGAGACCCCATCCTTGACCGGCCCCGCGATCGCGAAGCATGCGCCCGCGACCCGCCCGGCCGAGCCGAGCGAGCCGACGAACTCCTTCACGATGGGGATCAGCCCCGGGTACTTCGCACTCTCGTAGCGTTCCTGGCGGACGATCTCGAAGCCCTCACCTTCGAGCTCGAGCACGGCGAGGAGGGTTTTTGTCCCCCCGACGTCGGCAGCCAGGACCCTCGTCACTTGCGCAGCTCCTCGGGCAACTTCGCCGCGGCCGCCTTGTCGACGATCCACGTGCCCTCGCGCGCGAGCGAGACCGGACGTGCGTTCACGTCGACGGGCCCGGCGAGCACACGCGCCACCATGTCGGCCTTGTTCTCGCCGGTGACGAGCACGAGCCGCTGGCGCGCCGCCTTGATGACCTCGGGCGAGACGGTCAGGCGGTTCGGCGGGGCGCCCGGGCCCACCACGGGCAGCACGCGGCGCGGCTGCTCCTTGAGCGCGACCGATCCCGGGAACAAGGAGGCGGTGTGGCCGTCCTCGCCCATACCCAGGATGATGAGGTCGAGCTCGGGCGGCAACGCGGTCGCGTAGGCGTCCGCCGACGCTTCCACGTCGCCCTTCTCGGCCAGCATCCGGTGCACGTTCGCCGAGGGGATGGGCGTACGCTCGAGCAGCGACTCGCGCACCATCCGGTAGTTGGAGTCAGCGTGATCGGGCGGGACGCAGCGTTCGTCGCCGAACCAGATGTGCAGCTTGGAGAACTGCACGTCGTCGCGCACCGAGAGCCGCTCGTACATCACACGTGGTGTCTCGCCGCCGGCGAGCGCCACGTGGAAGGCTTTGCGCTGCGACACGGCCTCGCGCGCCCGTTCGGCTACCCAGTCGGCCGCACGCTCCGCCAGCGCCGCCGCGTCGTCTACTACGATCACAGTCATCATTGCTTGGGGCTTTTCCGATGTTTCAGACATTAGGATGCCTACTTGAGCTCACGCCACCGTCGCTTGTCACGTGCGATCAGCGCGGCCGCTTCCTTAGGTCCTTCACTACCTGGCTCATAAATGGCAAGCGGGATCGTAGAATTTTTTTCCCAGGCCTCCAAAATTGGCTCGCAAATCTCCCACTGCTCCTCGACTGCGTCGCGGCGGGCGAACAGGGTGGCGTCGCCCCGCATGCAGTCCAGGAACAACCGCTCGTAGGCTTCGGGCGGCTGCTTCGCGAAAGCACGGGCGTACGAAAAATCCATCGTCACCGACGAGACGAACAGGTCGTCGCCGGGCTGCTTGGTCATGAACTGGAACTGGATGCCCTCGTCGGGCTGGATGCGCAGGGACAGCACGTTGGAGTCGAGACGCTGGCAGACCTCGTCCCGGCCGAACAGACACAGGGGCACCGGCTGGAAGTGGATGGCGACCTCGGTCAGTCGCTTTTTCAGCCGCTTGCCGGCGCGGACGTAGAACGGCACGCCCTGCCAGCGCCAGTTATCGATCATGAATTTCGTACCGACGTAGGTCGGCGTCTTGGAGTCCTTGGCCACGTGGGGCTCGTCCGTGTAGCCGCGGTACTGCGCGCGCACGGTCTCCTCGGCGACCTCGTGGGGGTGCATCCGGCGCATCGAGCGGAACACCTGCGCCTTCTCGTCGCGGATCTCGTCGGCCTGGAACGACACCGGCGGTTCCATGGCGACCAGCCCGAGCACCTCGAGCAGGTGGTTCTGGATGACGTCGCGCAGCGCGCCGGTCTCGTCGTAGAACTTGCCGCGGCCCTCCATGCCGAGCTCCTCGGCCGCAGTGATCTCGACGTAGTCGACGTACTTGCGGTTCCACAGCGGCTCGAAGAGCGTGTTGGCGAAGCGCAGCACCAGGATGTTCTGCACCGTCTCTTTGCCGAGGTAGTGATCGATGCGGTAGATCTGCTCCTCGGAGACGAACTCGGCGGCCATCTGGTTGAGCGCGCGCGCGCTCTCGAGATCCTTGCCGAACGGTTTCTCGATCATGACGCGCGAGAACGGCATGCCCTTCTGCCCGCGCTTGGCCGGCGGGTTGATCATGCCCGCGGCCTTGAGGCCGCCGAGGATCACCGGGAACTGGCTGGACGGCGTGGAGAAGAAGTAGATGCGGTTGCCCTTGGTGCCGAGCTTGGCGTCGATCTCCTTCAGCTTGTCGTCGAGCTTGGTGAAGGTGCTCGCGTTCGAGAGATCGCCGTCGACGTAGAAGGTGCGCGACGCCAGCTCGGCCCAGACCTTGTCGTCGAGGGGCTTCACGCGCGAGAACTTGCCGGTGTGCTCGCGGTGGAGGCCGCGGAACGCATCGTCACCATCGGAGGTGCGGCCGAGTCCGACGACCGCGAAGTTCTTCGGAAGCGAGCCCTCGCGGTGGAGGTTGTAGAGCGCGGGGATGAGCTTGCGCCGGGACAGGTCGCCGGTGCCGCCGAAGATGACCAGCACGCACGGCTCGACCTGTCGCTCGTGGATGAACGCTTCGCCCGGCGCGGTTTCGGTGGCGACTTCGATCGTCGACGTGTTGGCCATGTTCCCCTCGGTGGCGTCGTGTGCGGTGCGCTCAGTTCGCGAAGTGAGACGGACGCAGAGCCCCGCGTGCTCGTGTGCTCCGCCCATCCCGGGAGCAGCACTCACAGAGCTGGGCCGGGAGATATTACCAGGGCTTTCACCTCGCGCGCGATGGGTTTACGCTCGGCCAGAACGAACTCTCGTTTGCACGCGCGGTACGGCCCCAAGGACCTGCAGTCACTCCCGACCCGAGGACTCACGACCACGTATGACCGCCCATCGGATCCACGACATCGAGACGCAGCGGCTACAAGAGGACGCGCGCCGGGAGAAGAACTGGAAGCGCTGGGGCCCGTACCTGGCCGAGCGCCAGTGGGCCACGGTGCGCGAGGACTACTCGCCGGGCGGGACCTGCTGGGAGTATTTCCCGCACGATCATGCCCGCTCCCGCACCTACCGCTGGGGCGAGGACGGCCTCATGGGCCTGACCGACCGGCAGTGCCGGCTGTGCTTCTCCATCGCGCTGTGGAACGGCAAGGACGCGATCCTCAAGGAGCGCGCCTTCGGCGTGACCGGCAACGAAGGCAACCACGGCGAGGACGTCAAGGAGGCCTACTTCTACCTGGACTCGACGCCCACGCACTCGTACATGAAGTCGCTCTACAAGTATCCACAGCGCGAGTTCCCGTACACGCAGCTCGTCGAGGAGAACCGCAAGCGCGGCCGCAGCGAGCCCGAGTTCGAGCTGTACGACACCGGCGTGTTCGACAACGACCGCTACTTCGACGTGTTCACGGAGTACGCGAAGGCGACACCCGATGACATCCTGGTCAAGGTGACCGTCGCCAACCGCGGGCCCGAGGACGCGCCGATCGAGGTCCTGCCGACGCTCTGGTTCCGCAACCACTGGTCGTGGGGGCGCACCGGCGAGGGCTACGGCCCCAAGCCGCGGATGTGGGCGCAGGCCGGGCCCGGCTCCGACGGCCAGGGCGCGCGTGCCACCGCCCGGGCCACCGCAAGAATTGCGACCGAGCACCACCAGCTCGGCCGCTGGGAGCTGTCGTGCGACGCCATCCCCGGCGCGGGCAGCGACGCCCCTGAGCTCCTGTTCACCGAGAACGAGACCAACGCCGAGCGGCTCTACGGCTCACCTTCGCCGTCGCCGTACGTGAAAGACGCCTTCCACGAGTATGTGATCGGGGGCAAGCGCGGCGCGGTGAACCCGGCGCGCGAGGGCACCAAGGCCGCGGCGCGCTACCGCCTGATCGTGCCGGCGCGCGGCCAGGTGGAGCTCCGCCTGCGTCTGCACGCGGCCGAGGAGCGGCCCGCGCCCGGCGCGCTGTTCGGCGCCGAGTTCGAGCGAGTGTTCGCCGAGCGGCTGCACGAGGCCAACGAGTTCTACGGGCACCGCTCGCCCGAGGGTGCGACGGGCGACGAGCAGCGCATCCTGCGCCAGGGCCGCGCTGGCCTCCTGCACTCCAAGCAGTTCTATCACTACGATCTCAACGCCTGGCTGGAGGGCGATCCGGCGCAGCCGAAGCCGCCCGACACGCGTACGCGCAACAAGGAGTGGCGCCGGCACCTCTACAACCGCGACGTGATCTCGATGCCCGACAAGTGGGAGTACCCCTGGTACGCGGCGTGGGACCTCGCGTTCCACATGGTCGCGTGCGCGGCCGTCGACCCGGACTTCGCCAAGGAGCAGATCCTGCTGCTCCTCCGCGAGTGGTACATGCACCCGAACGGGCAGATCCCGGCCTACGAGTTCGCCTTCGGTGACGTGAACCCGCCCGTGCACGCGTGGGCCTGCTGGCGCGTCTACAAGATGTCGGCAACGCGCGGCAAGCGCGACCGCGTGTTCCTGTCGCGCTGCTTCCACAAGCTGCTACTCAACTTCACCTGGTGGGTGAACCGCAAGGACGACGACGGCAACAACATCTTCGGCGGCGGCTTCCTCGGCCTCGACAACATCGGCGTTTTCGACCGCTCGCAGCCGCTGCCGACCGGCGGCCACCTCGAGCAGGCCGATGGCACCGCGTGGATGGCGTTCTACTGCTCGAGCATGCTGGCGATGGCGTTCGAGCTCGCGCACGACGATCCGGCTGCCGAGGACCTGGCCTCCAAGTTCTTCGAGCACTACATCTCGATCATCGACGCGATGAATGGCTTCGGCGGCACCGGGCTGTGGGACGAGCAGGACGGCTTCTACTACGACCAGATCCACATCGGCGGCGTCTACACGCCGCTGCGCATCCGCTCGATGGTCGGACTCATCCCGCTCATGACCAACGAGATCCTGGAAGAGGACGTGCTCGCGCGCATGCCCGACTTCAGGAAGCGTATGGACTGGCTGCTCGCCAACCGGCCCGACCTGTCCAAGAACATCACCTGCATGGAGCCGGGCAACCACGCCGGCGGCGGCCACCGGCTGCTGGCCATCCCGTCGCGCGAGCGGCTCATGCGCGCGCTCAAGTACGTGCTCGACGAGAACGAGTTCCTGTCGCCCTACGGCATCCGCTCGCTGTCGCTCTACCACAAGGATCACCCGTTCGTCCTCGAGGCCGATGGGCGCGAGTACCGCGTCGACTACGTCCCCGGCGACTCGACCACCGGCATGTTCGGCGGCAACTCCAACTGGCGCGGGCCGGTGTGGTTCCCGCTCAACTACCTGCTCGTCGAGGCGCTCGAGCGCTACCACTTCTTCTACGGCGACACGCTCAAGGTCGAGTGCCCGACCGGCTCGGGCGTGTTCATGAACCTCAAGGAAGTCGCGCACGAGATCTGCCGGCGCCTGACCAACATCTTCCTCCCCGACGAGCACGGCGCGGTGCCCGCGCACGGCGCGTACGCCGAGCGCTTCGGCAAGGATCCGCACTGGCGCGAGCTCCTGCTCTTCTACGAGTACTTCCACGCCGACAAGGGCTGGGGCCAGGGCGCCGATCACCAGACCGGCTGGACCTCGCTGGTCGTGCGCTGCGTCGAGCGGCTGGCGCAGGCGCGCCACGCCGCGCAGGACACCGGGCCCGCGTCCAAGGAGGCCCGCGATCGCGTCCGCAAGGTCTACACGTGAAGACGCTGCTCATCGGCAACGACGAGGGCACGCTCGAGACCGTGCACGCGCGGCTGCGCGCGCGCGGCATGTCGGTGGTGCGGCGGCGCGACGTCGGCATCGGCAAGCACCCCGCGGGCGCCGCGGCGGCGGGCGAGTTCAGCATCGCGGTGATCGTCGCCATGGGCCGGCGCGGCCTGGGCGCCGAGGCCTCGGTGCGCGCGCTGCGCGGCGTGCCCGGGGGCGACACGCCGGTGATCCTGGTGCTCACCGAGGAGGCCGATCCGGGCGCGCTCGAGGCGCTCATCGAGGCGGGCGCGAGCGACTTCCTGATCTGGCCGCGCGACGCCGAGTGCCTGCCCGTGCGCCTGGCGTCGATCGAGCAGCGTGCTGCCGACCGCCGGCGCGCCCGCGCCGCGATCCGCGACCTGGAGCAGCGCTACCACGGCGTGCTCGACCGCGCGCCCATCATGCTGCACACCACCGACGCCGAGGGCCGCCTGCTGTCGGTCTCCGAGGCCTGGCTCGCCACGCTCGGCTACGAGCGCCGCGAGGTCATCGGCCGCATGATGCTGGCCTTCCTCTCCGAGGAGTCGCGCCGCCAGGTCGTCGACCACGTGCTGCCCGAGCTCTTCGCCGACGGCACCATCGACGGCGTCGAGCACGAGTTCATGCGCAAGGACGGCACCCGCCTGCGCGTCCTGCTCTCCGCCATCACCGAGCGCGACTCCCACGGCGAGCTGCTGCGGGCCCTAGCGGTGAGCGTCCCGGTGCGGTAGCGCTCGCCCGCCGTGCCGTCGCTCGGGCCAGCTCAGAGCAGGCGGCCGGCCTTCACGTCGGCGTGGCTGAGGGCGTGCCCGCTCTCCGAGTACACCCGGATGCCGGCATCGAGTGCGTCGATCAAAGCGTTGGGCGTCGCCAGGAACCGCCGCCCCGATCCATCGACGATCGAGAAGGCGCCCCGCGAGTTGGACCTGGCGAAGACCACGGTCCAGCGCACCAACTTCTCGGTTTCGATATCGGGCTCGGTCACGATCCTTGCCTGACGCATGCACAGGCTCTCTGCGAGAATCGCGCCGCTCCGATCGGCTCGAAACGATTGCGCAAAGCCACTTGGCACCGTGCGATCCGGCCACGATGTGCGGTGGGGCTCAAGGGCCGCGCAGCCGACAGCTCGCAGCTTTCCCTACCGTCGCCCTCACCGCCCCCTGCGCTACGCCCCCTGAGGCGTGCGATGCACGTGCACCGTCTGCGTCGCGAACGCGAAGTCACTCCCGTTCTTCGCGACGATGGCCATGATCTCCAGCATGAGCTCCTGCTTGATCTTCGCGAACTCGTTGTAGTCCGTGGTCGTGAACCAGCACATGACGTCGACGTCCAGCGAGCTGTTCCCGAACTCCTTGAGCCGCACCACGACGGCCTCCTGCCAGCACTTGGGCTGCGCGCGGATCAGCTTCTCGACCTCCTCGAGGATCGTGCGCATCGACCCGGCGCTGGTCTTGTAGACCAGCCCCAGCGTCGTCGCGAAGCGGATGCGGTCGCGCGCCGCGAAGGTCTCGAGCCGCATGTCCGCGAGCTTGCCGTTGGGGATGGTGATCATCGTCCGGTCGAGGGTGCGGAAGCGGGTCGAGCGCAGGCCGATCGATTCCACGGTGCCGACGAAGTCCTCGACGCGCACGAACTCGCCCTCGCGCATGGGCTGGTCCATGCCGATCGACACCGAGCCGAAGACGTTCTCGACGGTCTTCTGCGCCGCGAGCGCGAAGGCCAGGCCGCCGATGCCGAGGCCGGCGATGAGCGACGCGACCGGGTAACCCATCTCGGAGAGCACGGCGATGACCGCCATGATCAAGACCGCGACCTTGCCGAAGCGCACCGCCAGCGCGAGCAGCGGCCGGGCCTCGGGCCGCGCCACCGACCAAGGCGACTGCAGGATCACCTGGCCGACGATGTCGGCCGAGCGCGACAGCGTCCAGAAGAAGGTCAGGAAGACGCCCGCGCGCAGCACCTTGAACATGAAGGTCTGCGCGGGCCCGACCAGGTCCATCCCCGGCAGCGCCGTGTACAGGATGGCGAGCGTCCAGGCCATGCGCAGCGGCCCGCCGATGCGGGCCAGGATCGCGTCGTCGATGGTCGTCCTGGTGCGCGCGAAGATCTTGCTGAGCACCCACTTGCTCGCGGGGGTCAGCACCATGCCCAGGAAGTACGCGAGCACCACCAGCACCGGCAGCGCCGCCCATTGCCACCACAGGAGCTCGCGCGGGCCGGGCCGGAACATCACGTCGGGCAGGTACTCGCGCAGCCAGGTGCCCGGCAGCTTCTGGTACCAGTCCTCGGTGCGCTCGACGGTGCTGCGCGCGAACGCCCAGTGCGGCCCGGTCTTGTCGACCACGCGAACCATGCGCACCGGCTCGGGGCTGCCCTTGGGGTTGGGGATCTGGCCCAGCTCGTCGATGCCGGCGGGCAGCTTGTCGTCGGCGGCGCCCATCGCGTCGGGCGACACCTTCTCGAGGTCGAACCACAGGTAGTGGTCGAGCACGACCTTGAGCTCGCGGGCGCGCCGCGGCCCCTCCTGCGCCTGCTCGGGGGTCAGGTCCAGGTAGCGTGCCGCGTCGCTGTAGCGGCCGTCGCGGCACGCGACCAGGAACGCCAGCAGCGACGCGCGCGGCGAGTCGTACGCGACCGGCACCGGGCCGGGCTCGACCACCGACTTCGTGGGGTCGAGCGGGGCGCGCGCGGGTGCCGGTACAGGCGCTGCCCCAGCTTCCGGCGCGATCGTGGCAGGCTCCTGCGCCTGCGCTGCTCGGAGCCGACCCAGGGCCGCGGGCACGGCTGGCACCGCGAGCACCGTCAGGCAGAAGACAAGCAGGTGGTGTCGTCCCCGGTGGCTGCGCAATGTCATGCGCGCCAATTTTTATCACAACCAGGTGCATGGTATGACGCGCCGATGCCGCTCCAGCCCGATCTCGTCAAGATCCTGGTCTGCCCCGAATCGAAGCAGCCGCTGGTCTATTTCGATGGCGCCGACGAGGGTTTCTTCTTCTGCCCGGCGTCGAAGCTCAAGTACCGCGTCGACGACGGCATCCCGGTGATGCTCATCGACGAGGCGCAGCGCCTGTCGGAGCCCGAGGCCGCCGAGTTGCTCGCCGACGCGCGCCAGCGCGGCCTCGCGAACGCCTAGCCCAACGGCTGGCACTGCGTCGTCGGCACGCGGCGCGGCGCTGTCGGCGCTGTTGGCATCTGCTAAAGTCATGCCGGGTGGCGGCGGTCCTATTCGTCTCGAGCGACGCGAGCATGATGGTCCAGCTCCTCGATGGGCTCGAGGCGGCAGGGCACGCGGTGACGTGGGACAACGTCAAGGATGGCGTCCCGGGCAAGCAACGCAAGCCGCCCGATGTCGTGGTCCTCGACGGTGACTCGCCGGGCATGAACCTCGTCGACGCGGCGCGCACTTGGAAGGCGACCGATCCGGCGCCCGCCATCGTCATGGTCGGGCAGCATGCGACCACCGAGCGGGCCGCCACCATGGCGGGCGTGCCGCTGCACAAGAAGCCGCTCGACGCCGCGGTGCTCGGTCCAGCGCTGCTGCGCGCGGCCGAGATGCGCTTCGTGGGCGCGCTGCGGCCGGGGGCGGCGCTGTACGCGGTGGGCGCGCAGCCGAGCGGTGACCCGATGCAGGACACGGTCGCGGTGCTGGCCGGCTCGCGCCGCGTCGACTTCGAGTTGGTCCGCGACGGCATGCGTCCGTTCGCCGACTCCTACCTCACGATCACGCCGGTCTTCGACGCGCTGCGTGAGCAGCGCGCGTTGACCGTGCCCGAGGTCAACCTGGGGCAGCCGCTCGACGGCTCGCGCACCCTGCGCACGGTGGCGCAGAGCGGCAGCATGGAAGCCCAGGCGGCCCTGCGCCTGCTGTGGGCGCTGGTCTCGAGCGGCGGCGTGCTCGCGACCACCGAGCCGCCCGAGGACGCCGCGCACCCGAGCGCGCGGCTGGTCGCACACACGCGTCGGCGCCTACGCGCGCGCAAGGACTTCGTGCAGAAGGCGACGACCCACTTCGACCTGCTCGAGGTCGCGCCCGATCCCGATCTGGCCGCCGAGGACGTCGACGCCGCCGCGCGCGCCTACGCGGTGTGGTTCTCGCCGCAGCGCATCGGCGCGCTGGATCTCGGCGATCTCGGCAGCGTCGTCGAGCCGTACTGGCAGCAGGTGCTCAAGGCTCGCGGGCTGCTCGTCGACCCGTCGCAGTGCCGGCGCTACTTCTACTGGCTCGTCGAGCACGGCATCGATCTGGTGGCCCGGCTGCAGGCGTGGCACCTGAAGCACCCCGAGGCCGAGGCGTACTTCGCGCGCGGCGTGCAGGCGCTGGCCGATGCCGATGCCTTCCGCGCCGTCTCGCAGCTCGCGCAGGCGTCACGCATCGATCCCGACGAGCCCGACTACGAGGCGTACGCGGCGTGGGCGCGCTACATGGCCGAGCTCGCGCGCGGCAACGACACGCGCCCGGCGGTGGTGCGCGAGCTGGCTCACATCGAGCAGTCGCTGCTCGGGCGCCGGCCGCGCCCGCGCGCGCTGTACGCGATGGGCCTGCTCGCGCAGGTCGCGGGCGACCTGGACGCGGCGCGCACGCACCTGCAGGATGCGCTCGCCTGCGATCCAAACATGGTCGGGGCGCAGCGAGCGCTGGCGAGGTTGAGTCAGGGGAAGACGCCGCCGCCGGAGCGACGTTGATGCGGCGAGCGGGACGGCGGGGAAGACGGGAACGGCTTGGACGGCTTACCAGACGCCGCCGACCAAGGTGCTGACGCCGATCGTACGTTCCTTCGCGTCGACGTCGCCCGAGGTGTCGTTGTCGTCGCTGACGTAGAGGTCCTGGACAAAGATCGGGCCGATGCCGATGAAGAAGTTGGGCGCCAGGTGGATGCACAGCGGCACGTAGAGCTGCAGCGCGAACGAATCGGTCGTGCTCTCGCCGATGCCTTCGAGCTCGAAGGTCTCGTGCTGAAAGGCGCCGCCGACCTGCACCCAGGCGCCCAGGCTGGCGCCGAGCGCCAGGTAGTAACCGACGCGTCCTTCGATGCCGTAGGCGGTGGCGGTAACGGAATCGCTCGACTGGTAGATCACCTGCAGGCCGCCGCCGAGCGAGAGGTTGGGCGCGACGAAGAGATCGCCATTGGGCGCGATCGCCACCGAGGTGACCGAGTCATCCGACTCGCTGTTGCTACTGTTCGTGACCTCGAGCTGGAACCGGCCGTTGATAGACTTGGCGCCTAGCTCACCAAGCAACTTTGCCGAGGCGGTGGACGTCATTGCGCAAATCATGATTGCTGCCAAAGCCATGCTCTTCATTTAGGGTACCTCCGCTGGAACCGTATCACGCCCTGCGGAGGCCCTCGAAGCAAAGCCGGAGCGTACTGGTGGCGAGCGCACGCCATGCTGCAGCATGGTTCTGTGGAGCCACGCCGTCGCGGTTGCCGTCGACAGGCGCGTCGCGGTTGCCGACGTGGCCGTCGATGATCAACGACGCGAGGCCGTGCACGACCGACCAGGCGAAGAGCGCGATCTCTCGCGTGTCGCCGGCGCGCAGCACGCCGGCGCGCTGGCCCGCGGTCACCGCGTCGACCAGGACCTGGAAGCTCGCGGCGCCGGCGGCGCACGCGGCAGGCGGCAGCGCGTCGCTGGCGCCCGCGGGTCCGAACATGACGCGGTAGTGCGCGGGGTGCTCGGTCGCGAACAGCACGTAGCCGAGGCCCGACGCGCCGAACGATCCGGGCGGCGCACCCGCGGGCCTGGTTCGATCACCATGTGCCGCCCACCTTCCACGGACTGTTCGCGGCTGGCGCCGGCCCAGAGGTCGTTCCATCCGTGAAGAGTTCGTGACGATTCCGTCGCAAGCATTGCCGATCGCCGTCGCGTCCCGGAAAATGAAATGGTGAGCATTCGTCACCTGGAGACCTCGATACGCCGTGAGCGGGTGCGCGCGCGTCACGTCAACCCGCATAGCCCCGCACAGCTCACGGCCACGGTCGAGGCGCTCGCCTCGTTCGGGGAGAAGCGCGTCGGCACGCCCGCGGGTGCGCGCGCCGGGGCGTACGTGTACGACCGCATGTGCGGCGCCGGCCTGGCCGACGTCGCCTTCGAGGAGTTCGCCTTCCCGCGTCACGATGTGCTGGGCGCGGCGCTGGTACTGCACGCGCCGGGCGGGCCGCCGTGGATGCCCGGCTTCGACGTCTTCGAGGGCTGCGGCGCCGGCGCGCTCGACGCGCCCATCGTCGCGGTCGGCGCGGCCACCGACGAGGAGCTGCTCGGCATCGACCTCGCGGGCAAGGTCGCGCTGGTCGAGCGCCACCGCTTCTACCACCGCTCGACGCAGTACCGGAACGTGGCGGCGCGTGGCGCGCTCGCCATGATCGACGTCTCGGGCGCGCCCGACAACCTGCGCCAGGTCGGCTCGGTTAGGCGCGGCTTCGAGGCCATGGGCCCCATCCCGGCGCTGACGCTGGGCGCCGACGATGGCGAGCGGCTGCTGGGGCTGGTGCGCGGCGGCCAGCCGATGCACGCGATCATCGAGCTGCACGCCACGTCGACACGCGCGACCGGCGCCAACGTGGTCGCGCGCGTGCACGGCTGCGAGCCCGAGCTCGGCACCATCGTCGTCGGCGCGCACTACGACACCTGGTTCGAGGGCGCGACCGACAACGGCGGCGGCGTGGCCGCGCTGCTCGCGCTCGCCGAGCTGCGCGCGGCGCGTGCGCCCGCGCGCTACTCCGTCGCCTTCGTCGCCTGGGACGGCGAGGAGATCGCGCTCTACGGCGGCTACGACTGGATCCGTCGTCACAGCGTGCTCGGCGGCGAGCGCGTGCTCGCGATGCTGAACCTCGAGACGCCGTCGGCGCGCGGCGGCCTGTTCCACGGGCTCGCGCGCTCCGGCTGCCCGTGCCTGGATCACGCGCTGCGCGAAGGTGGCCTGGATCGGCTGTACCCGGGCTACCTGCCCATGAGCGATGTGCCCAAGATCTTCGGCGGCATCATCCCCACCGACGTCCAGGGCGCGCACCGCATCGGCATCCCGGTGGCCAGCACGGCGGTCGACTCGCCCTACTACCACACCTCGGCGGACACGCCCGACAAGCTGGACGCCGAACAGCTCTCGTTGGTCGTGCAGGGCTTCGACCGTGCGCTCGACGCGCTGATCGCGCTCGAGCCGCGCGGCGCGCGCGTCCCCGAGCACGATCTCGACCTGTGGCAGGCCCAGATCGACCTCCTGCCGCGGCGCGTCGGCGAGCGGCTGCGCACGCGCATCGTGGTGAAGGACGCGCACGGTAAGCCGCAGGCGGGCGTGCCCGTCGAGGCGATGCTGCTCCACGACGACTTCTTCCTCGCCGACGAGCACCTCGACATCACTGGCGCCGACGGTGCAATCGGGATCGAGCTCGACGCCAGCGCGGCGGCGGCGGACGGCCACACCTGGCTGCACGTCAGCGCAGGCCCGACGTACCCCATGTGCGAGGCGATCGTGAACGTGCCGGGCGAGCTGGGGTAGTCGCGCCGCGTGCGCCGTGCGCGCATCGTGGCGCATCCGCCCACTGCGTCAGATTCGCTCGTGCGCGTAGGGCGCGGTCTGGGCTACGGGCAGGGGTTTCCTGCAGATATTTCGCTGAGGTAGCTGGCATGCGTCCTGCTTCTGGCTTTTGGTCGAGGCGAAAGGACCGGCGCATGCCCTCCAACGACACCAATTACAAAGGCACCGATGACTCTCCGCGCGTGGGTCAGCTCATCGGCCGCATCACCGACGACGTCAAGGCGATCGCGCTCGACGAGATCGAGTTGGCGAAGGCCGAGGCCAGCCGCACGCTGAAGACCGCCATCGTCAATGTGTCCGCCATCATCGTCGGTGGCGTCGTGGCGCTCCTGGGCCTGGGCTTCCTGGCCACCGCAGCGGTCGTCGCCCTCGAGCCGGCGATTCCCTCGCTGGCGCTGCGGCTGGTGATCATGGCCGTGGTCTACGCGGCGCTCGGCGCGGCCTTCGTGATCATTGCGGCGAAGCGGCTCAAGAGCAAGATTCCGCCCGCGCTCGACCGGACCAAGCACGAAGCCATGACCACCGTCGATGCGGTGAAGGAGGAGCTGAGCCATGCCTGAGAACGCGCGCGACCCCGAGGAGATCCAGGCCACCATCCGTGAGCACCGCGAGGACCTGGTGGCCAGCGTCGCCGAGCTCGAGCAGATCGTGCGCGACAAGCTCGACGTGCGCGCTCAGGTGAACCGCTCGCTCGATCGCCTGCGCGACAACGCCGATGATCTCGTCGAGCGCGCCGAGTGGCAGGTGCGCAGCCAGCCGCAGCGCGCCCTCGCCGTGGCGCTCGGCGCCGGCTTCCTCCTCGGCATCGGCGTGATGATCTACGCGCGCCGCCGCTAGCTTCCACGCGCGCCGTCGCTAGCCTCGTAACGCCAGCAGCGCCAGGCCTTCGAAGAGCAGGTGCGCGCCCAGGTGGCAGGTGAGATCGGCGTGATCCAGCGAGGGGGCGACCTCCACGAGGTCCATGCCGACCATGCGCACGCCGGCCAGTCCGCGCATGAGCGCGAACGCCTCGCGGCTGGTCATGCCGCCGGGCACCGGCGTGCCGGTCCCGGGCGCGTGCGCCGGGTCGATGCCGTCGACGTCGAAGGTGATCCAGCACGGCCGATCGCCGATCGCGCCCCGGATCTCCGCTGCGACCGCGTCGATGCCCATGGCGTCGATCTTCTCCATCGCGTGCAGGCGGGCGCCGTGCGCGCGCGCCAGCTCGCCCTCCTCGGCGTGGCCCCAGGTGGCGCGGATGCCGACCTGGTGCAGCTGGCCGGGCGCGATCAGGCTCTCGGCGAGCGCGTGGCGCACCGGCGTGCCGTGGTGGAACGCCTCGCCCCAGACCTCGGGGCCGCTGGTGTCCAGGTGCGCGTCGATGTGCACGAGCGCGAGCGGGCCGTGCTTGCGCGCCGCGGCGCGCCACGCCGGCAGCGCGACGCCGTGATCGCCGCCGACCACGAAGGGCGCCGCGCCGGCCGCGAGCACGGCCGTGATCTCGCCCTCCACGGCCTCGCGCACCGCGGGCGCCGAGAACGGCGGGAACACCACGTTGCCGCCGTCGAGCACGCGCAGCTTCTGGAACACGTCGATGCCGTGGGTGCGGTGCCAGCTCTGCACCAGCGCGCTCACCCGACGCAGGTGGAACGGCGCCAGGCGCGCGCCCGGCTGGTAAGTCGTGCCGCCGTCGTAGGGCACGCCGATCAGCACCGCGTCGGCGCCCGCGTAGGCGGCGGCCCCGGCGGCCTGCACATCGGCGAGCGGCAGGCGGAAAAACGGCGTCTGGCCGTGACGCAGGTACTGGAACGCAGACTGTTGCGACATCAGGAGCCTTCCTTGGCGAGCATCTCGCCGAGCCGTGCCCGCGCCGCGGCCGCCACCAGCTCGGCGCGCACGCCGGGCGGCGCGCTGAGCGGCTCGCCGTAGGTCACACGCACGATCGTCCGCGGCCGCGCCGCGGTGCGCAGGTAGTGCGGCAGGAAGGTCGCGCCGCCGACCCAGTGCAGCGCCTTGGCCTCGAAGCGAAGCGCCACCGGGATCACCGGCACGCCCGCCAGGCGCGCGACGCCGAACACGCCGCGCTTGAACGGCAGGAGCTGACCGCCGTCGGTGGTCGTGCCTTCGGGGAAGTTGAGCACGGGCACGCCGGCGCGCAGCGCGGTCAGCGCGCCGCGCAGCACGCGCGCCCCGCTGTACGGGTCACCGCGCTTCACGAACAGCACGCCGTGGGTCCGGCCGACGTCGCCGATCATCGGCCACTTCTCGACCTCGAGCTTGCCGATGAGCACCAGCGGCGCGAGGGTCGCGAGCACCACCGGATCCAGGTAGCTCAGGTGGTTGGCGACCAGCACCGCCGCGCCCCTGGGTGGCGTGCCCACCGCCTCCACCTCGAAGGAGTGCGCGCGACAGATGTCGGCGCACAGGTTGTGCAGCGCGAAGGCCTGCTGCGCGGCCGTACGGCCCGCCTCGGCGCGGCCGATGGCGTGGAAGCTGGAGAACACCAGCTGCGCCGCGCGCCGCGCAGCGCGCAGCCCGGCGACGCCGGGCCACTCGAAGGGCTGCTCCGAGGCTCGTCGAGACGACAGCATGGTCAGGCGGCGCCGACCCGCGCGGCGGCCGGCTGCTCGGGCTGCGCCTCGACCAGGCCGATCCGCTCGTAGCGCGTGCGCAGCCGCTCGAAGGCGTCGCGGTCGATCACCGAGACCAGCCGATCGTCGCCCGGGCCGTAGAAGTCGGAGCGCTTGCCCGCGGGCTTGGCGCCCAGGGACGCGTGCAGCGAGCGCGCGGCCAGGTTGTCCTCCTTCACGGTGAACCAGCAGCAGTCGACGCGCGGCAGGAGCGCCGCGACCAGCGCGCGCAGCAGCTTGTGCACGACACGCGTCGCCTGGTACTGCGGCATGATGCCCAGCGTCGTGCAGTAGGCCTCGCGGCCCTTCACGAAGCAGAGCAGGTAGCCGACCGCCTTGCCGTCGTCGGTGGCCACGAAGCACGACTCGCCATAGAAGTCACAGCAGAGCCGCACGTAGTAGGCACCGAGCGTGGATTCCCCGAGCGCGCCGAACACTTCCTCTTCGAGCTGCATGAGTGCGGCGAAATCGTCACGCGTGAGTGAGCGGACCTCGTAACGTCCCATGGGCTGCCTCCTTCCTTCAGATTGCCCCGAGGATGATCGGTGCGTGTGTCGGGCCCGTGGCTCGGGCGTCAAGAGATGGCGACCAAATGGCGACAGAGGCACTTCCGGTCGCGCGCGCGCGTGGGGCGTTGACGAAGGCGCGGCGGTCGTGGACGATCGGGCCGCTCATGCCGACCGTCAAACACCTCCCCTCCAGCTCGACCCCGGGAGTCCTCGTGCTCGTGGGCACGACCAAGGGCGCGTTCTTGCTGCGTTCTGACCGCGCGCGCCGACGCTGGGACGTGGCCGGGCCGTACTTCCCCGGACAGTCGGTGTACGCGCTCGCCTACGACGGCCGCGCCGGCCGGCGCCGGCTGTGGGCGGCCGCGAGCAGCATGCATTTCGGCGCGATGCTGCACTCGAGTGACAACTTCGGGCGCACCTGGACCAACCCCGAGACCGCGCCCATCAAGTTTCCCGAGGACACCGGCAAGGCGCTCGGTCAGGCGTGGCAGCTCACGCCCGGCCCCGACCACGAGCCCGATACGCTCTACTGCGGCGTCGAGCCGGCCGCGCTGTTCGTCTCGCGCGACGCGGGCAAGACCTGGGATCTCGATCGGGGCCTGTGGGACCACCCGCACTGCGCGCAGTGGCAGCCGGGCGGCGGCGGGCTGGGGCTGCACACGATCTTGCCGCACCCGCGCGACCCGTCGCGCATGCTGATCGCGATCTCCACGGGCGGTGTCTACGCCACCGTCGACGGCGGCGCGAGCTGGAGCGCGTCGAACGAGGGCGTGCGCGCCGAGTTCATGCCCGACAAGTTCCCCGAGTTCGGCCAGTGCGTGCACAAGGTCGCGCGCTCGGCGGATCCCGAGCGGCTGTACCTGCAGAACCACTGGGGCCTCTACCGCAGCGACGACGGCGGCGGCTCGTGGATCGACATCGCCAACGGCGTGCCCTCGGACTTCGGCTTCCCGGTCGTGGCGCACCCGCGCGATCGCGACACCGCGTGGATCGTGCCGCTCGAGTCGGACATGTTCCGCTGCACGCCCGGCGGCAAGCTGCGCGTGTACCGGACGACCAACGCCGGCAAGTCGTGGAAGGCGACGACGGCGGGCCTGCCCCAGGAGGGCGCGTACGAGACCGTGCTGCGCGAC
>JBKJOI010000114.1:0-3543 GCA_046595695.1 Haliangiales bacterium
CTTCTAGGCTGTAGCTCTTCGCTACCGTTCCCGCCGCCACCGCTCCCCGGAGCGCTGGCGGCGGTTCCATTTTCGGGTCGCGGCCGGAGCCGCGGTGGCTAGCGCGACGCGCGCCGGGCCGTGCGCGCCCAGCGCGGGTGGTAGTCGTTGTCGGCGTTCAGCTTGCGCTGCGTCCAGGCGGTGTCCTTTTGCGTGGGGCGCGTGTCCATGTGCAGGTAGTCGCCGTGCGGGTAGAAGCCGATGCCGACGTGCGTGTGCGCCGACCAGAGCCAGTCGCGGACCTCGGCGGTCTTGACGCCGCGCACGCGCAGGTCGATCGCGCGGCCCGCCTTGTGCGGCGAGGTGCGGCGCTCTTCACGCGTGCCGCGGTAGCCCGACACGATCTCGATCACGTGGCCGGGGTAGCGCAGGCCGATCTCGGCGAGCATGGCGATCACGCCGGGGTGCAGCGGGCGCACGCGGCCAGAGCGGCGGCACGAGAAGAACTTCGCGACTTCCTGCGCCCGCTCGGGGGCCAAGAGGCCGTCGACCGGCAGGTCGAAGTGGCCGCTCTTGTCGCCGTTCACGTCGTAGAGGTCCACCGCCACCACCGCGACGACGCTGTCGGTGTGGGCCATGAGGCGCGCGACGATGTCGCGGACGGCCACCAGCCAGGTCGGCGCGGCCGGCACCGGGTCGTCGCCGTGGTCGACCGACCAGTCGATAGGCGACGGCAGGGGCGTCAGGCTCGGTGCCGCCAGCGTGCTCGCGCTGGCGGTGCGGCCCGTGACCGCGGTGGCGAGCATCGCGACGAGAATCATGAAGAAGAAGGCAGGTTTGCGCACGGAGCCTCGAAGAGCAACCCACGTGCCACCGTCCGCGATCACGTCGCAAGCCGTGGTACTTGCTGCCTTATTGCCTCATATGTCGGGTGGGTCACCCGCATCCTGGCGCGCCGAATCTCTCCGAGGTCCGAACAGTGTAAATCCGGAAATCGGAATGAATCCGGAGACGTCGCAGGCACTGTCCACAGGTTGCACCACCGATAAACCTACGTCTGCGGCAGGTGCGCGAGCACGGCGGTGACCACGAACAGGGCGACCGCCACCAGCGCCACCGCGGCGCGCGCGAAGTTCGCGACCACGGCCGCGTTGCCCACCCCGAGCGCGGCGACCACCACACCGCGGCCGGGCACGTCGCGCAGGCACGCGCCGCCGCCCGCGCGCGGCTCGAGCCAGCCATAGACCACGACCTCGGCGTCGGCCGAGACCGCGCGCACGCGCGCACCGAAGGTGTCGGTAACCTCCGCGGCGAGCAGGACCAGGCGACGCGCGTCGACGAGGACGACCGCCCCGCGTGCCCCCGACCCGTCGGCGCTGGCCGACTCGAGCTCGAACGGCGCGCTCTCCGCGTCCGCGCCGAAGCCGTAGGCGCCACGCGCCGACCAGGCGACCACCTGCACGCCGCCCGCGGGCGGAGTCAGGAGACGCAGCGCGCGCGCCTTGCCGCGCAGCACCACGACGCCCTCCTGCAGCGCGCCGCCGCCCCGAACGTCGGCAGCGCCGGCCGCTGCGGCGCCCGCGCGCACGCGCCGCGCGTGACGCCCGATCGCGAGCGCGTGCCCGAGATCTCGGCAACCGGTCGCGATCTGCGCGCCCGCGTAACCCAGGAGCCCGATCACGAAGATGCCCATGACGCCGGCGAAGATCTCCATGCTCCACAGGATGCCGGGCCCGCCGCGCTTCGCTGCGCGTCGAATTGCCGCCCCACGCGCGCGCCTGCCGCGCCGCTGCCAAGCTGGTGCGCGGCTGGTACGAGGGCGGTTCCGCCCGGGCGCAAGGCGGGATAAGCTGAGAAGTCTTCGAGGTGTCATATCTCCCTGTCCCCGATCAAGAGCGAGCGCTTCGACATCCGCCGCCGCGTCGGTGCCGGGGGCATGGGCGTCGTGTACGAGGCGTGGGACAAGGACCGACGTACGGCGGTGGCGCTGAAGACGCTGGTCCAGCTCGACGCGCGCGCGCTGCTCCGCTTCAAGAACGAGTTCCGCGCCCTCGCCGACCTCTCGCATCCCAACCTGGTGCGCCTGGGCGAGCTGTTCTCCGACGGTGACCGCTGGTACTTCACGATGGAGCTCCTCGACGGCGTGGACTTCCTGACCTGGGTGCGCGGTGGCGGTGGCGAGGGTGACGAGCGGGTCCACCACCCGACCGCCGAGGTCTCGGCCCTCGAGAACACGCAGGATGTCTTTCACGGGGAGCTTTCCGACCCGGTAGCCCCTGGCCTCTCGGCGCCGCCCACCTTCGTGCCGCCGATCGGCGAGGCGCGCCTGCGCGCGGCGCTCGCCCAGCTCGGGCGTGGGCTCGCCGCGCTGCACGCGAGCGGCAAGGTGCACCGCGACATCAAGCCCTCCAACGTGCTGGTCACGCCCGGCGGCCGGGTCGTGCTGCTCGACTTCGGCCTGGTCGTCGACACCGCGTCGTCGCGCCCCGACACCGAGACCCACGTCGTCGGCACGGTCCTGTACATGGCGCCCGAGCAGGCGGCCTCGCGCCCGGTCGGCCCCGAGGCCGACTGGTACGGCGTGGGCGCCATGCTCTACGAGGCGCTGACCGGGCGGCCGCCGTTTCTCGGCTCGCCGCTCGAGATCCTCATGGACAAGCAGCGGCGCGATCCGCCGCGGCCCAGCCAGCTGCGCCCCGAGGTCGCGCCGGATCTCGACGACCTGTGCAGCGAGCTCCTGCGCCGCGAGCCCGCCGAGCGGCTCGCGGGCCCCGCCGCGCTCGCCCGGCTCGGCGTCCACGACGCCGAGCCTGCGCCGCCCGCGTCGTTCCCGCAGGCGAGCCAAGGACAGTCGGCGCCGTTCGTCGGGCGCGTCGAGGAGCTGGCGGCGCTGAACGCGGCGTGGGACAGCTCGCGCGCGCCGCATCCGCACGGCGTGACCTGCTTCGTGCACGGCGAGTCGGGCATCGGCAAGAGCGCCCTGGTGCGCCACTTCCTGCACGATCTCGAGGCACATGAGCCGCGCCTGCTGCTGCTCTCGAGCCGCTGCTACGAACGCGAGGCCCTGCCCTACAAGGCCTTCGATGGTCTCGTCGACGCCCTGTCGCGTCACCTGTCGCGCATCGATGCGGTCGACGCCGCGCTGGTGCTGCCGCACGATGCCGCCATCCTGGCGCGCCTGTTCCCGGTGATCCGGCGCATCCCGGCGATGGCGCGCATCGGCGAGGCGCGCGTGCAGAGCCCGCAGGAGTTGCGCACGCGCGCCTTCTCGGCGCTGCGCGAGCTGCTCACGCGCCTGGCCGAGAGCCGCCCCGTCGCGCTCTTCATCGACGACTTTCAGTGGGCCGACAAGGACTCCCTCGCGCTGCTCCTGCACCTCATGTACGGCGTGCAGGCGCCGCCGCTCTTGTTGCTCGCGACCGTGCGCTCGGGCAGCGACGAGGCGCGCCAGCTCGGCGCGCTCTCAGGCGACACCCGCCACCTCGAGCTCGGCGGCCCCGCCCGCGCCGAGGCGCGCAGCCTGGCCGAGCTGCGCGCCGGCGGCCGCCACCGCGAGAACGACAG
>JBKJOI010000473.1:0-5448 GCA_046595695.1 Haliangiales bacterium
CGTCGACTTTCCCGAATCGTTCTTTCCCACCAGGACCGTGAGCGGCTGCTTCTCCGACATGGTGCTGCCGATGCAGCCGCTCACGGTCCTGGTGGGAAAGAACGATTCGGGAAAGTCGACGTTCCTGCAGGCGCTCCATGCTTTCGGAAGCAATGGTCCCCAGCCCGGGGATCGGACGCGGCACGACATCCAGACGCCCGTCGCTCTCATCGGGCAAGTCGCTCCAAGCAGGGATTCCACATCGAGCACCAAGCTCGAATGGCACCTCAGCTCGGTCAGCAACAACCTGACCCGCGGCGGTGGCGATTGGACCCGCGTAATTCCATCTGCATATTTCGACCTCCGCGCCGATTCCATCGGCGCCAACAGTCCAGGGGCATCGGACGCCGCAGGCGCACCTTGGCTTGGGCCGCAAGGTGAGGGCTTACCCGCGCTGCTCGACTACATGTATCGGCGGGAGCGGGTGCTATTCTTCAAGCTCGAAGCTCGCATGAAGGCGCTCGTGCCGGGGTTGGAAGCCATCGAGATCGCCGTGCCGGACGCCAGCACGAGGCGCGTCGATTTCGTGGTCGAGAATGGTATGCGACTCCCCGCTTCGGAGGTGTCGTCGGGCGTTCGATTGATGCTTTTCTTCCTGGCGCTCGTCTATCATCCGACGCCTCCCAGGCTCGTGCTGATCGAGGAGCCGGAGAACGGAGTCCATCCCCGGCGCCTGCGCGACGTCATGATCGCTCTTCGGGAGATGACGGAGGGCAAGCACGATCGCCCAGCGGTACAGGTCGTCCTGAGCACGCATTCCCCCTATCTCCTCGACGAGGTGGATGTGGACAAGGATCAGGTCCTGGTGTTCGAGCGTGCTGCGGACGGCGTTCGAAAAGCTAAACCTGTCGATAGCGAAGGCCTCAAGGCATTTCTCTCCGAGTTCATGCTCGGAGAGATCTGGTTCAATCAAGGCGAGGACGCGCTGGTCGCGCAGCCGACATGATTCCGATAGTCATCGTCGGGGACGGCCCGCGCGACCAGGCGGCGCTGCCCGAGTTGGTGAGGCAGATAGTCGGGCGGGCATCCGGGTCATCGAATCGTTCGATTGGCATACTATACGTCTCCACGGCGCTTCCTCGGGATACGCTCGCAAGCTCCGGTTTGCGTATCAGACAGCGCTGCGCCGGAAGTCAGCCGCGCTCGTGGCGACCCTCGATTCCGATCACCTGAAAGGTCGGCTCGGCGAGCTACGCAAGGCTCGCGACGAAGAGCAAGCCAAGCAACATCTACCCGCGGCCATCGGCGAGGCGCATCCGCATGGAGAGGCGTGGCTGCGCGATGACCCTGTGGCCGTGGTCGAAGTTCTGCGCGTGCCGCAGGACTGCATTCCAACGGTTCGGAACCACAGAAATCCGAAGCAGGCGCTGCAGGACCTGATCGACGTCAGCGAACGTTCCGAGGGACCCACGACACTACTCGAGGAGATTGCCTCGTGCCTGGACCCCGGACGGTGCCAGCACGCGAAGACGACAGGCTTTGAAGCATTCGCCAACGAAGTGAAACGGGAGCTCGGCAGGCTCTGACGTCTACGTGATCTGCGGCTTCGCGTCGCCGCGGTACGTCGGGCCTTTCTTCTGGTACGGCGTGCCCATGGCGCGCTTGACCGCCACCGCGCCGCGCCACTGCAGGTACGACTTGTTGAACTGGAACACCTGCGACATGTCGAAGTAGGGGTTCTTCAGCCCGCCCAGGTGGACCAGGAAGAGCACCTGCTCGGCGACGCTGACCGGACAGCCCTCGAAGCGCACGACCTGGTCGTTGCCGGCCTCGCGCAGCTTCTGGGTCACCGACAGCATCTTGGCGAAGATGTCGTCGTGCTTGGCGTGGTACGGGTCCTTCTCCGCGCGGTCCTTGTACACGCTCTTGATCTGCACGAGCGCGCCGTGGCCGCCGTGCCCGGCCGCGTCGGCGCCGAGCTGGCCCTGCCAGTTCGCGCAGTCGCCGATGAAGATGACCTTCTCGCCCGGCTTGGCGTCGATCGGCCCCTGGTAGCTGCCGAAGACCACGTGCATGCGCGGCATCTTCGCGTCGGTCTCCTTGTCGAACAGGCGCAAGATCTCGATCGCCTCCTGGATCGCACCCGGGCAGCCGCCCCAGCAGTAGTCGGTCTTCTCGCCCTCGGGCGGCGGACCCGCGTAGGCGCTGATGTGGGTGCCCTCGAAGTAGGGCTCGACGCGGATGAGCCCGCTCTTGAAGCTCTTGCCGCGCGCGCACGCCGCCTCGAAGGTGACGTCGCCGGAGAGGCGGATCTGGTCCTGCTCGACCGGGCCGAAGCCGCGCTCGTAGGCCAGGCGGATGTGCTCGACCGAAAGCGGATCGATGCCGATGAGCCGGCAGCAGATCGCGTCGAACGCGACCTGGTTGTCGCCCATGATGATGAGGTTCAGGTTGAACGGGATGGGCGTCAGCATGCGCCCCTCGCCGCCGATGATGGCGTCGATGGCGATGAACTGCGGCTGCACGATGTACTGCAGGTCGGCGACCTTCTCGTTCAGCCGGTGATCGTGATCGATGAGCCGGTGGCGATCGTCTTGGATGCCGATGTAGTTCTTCATCGAGAACGTCACGGTCGTCCACGGGTGCGCCTTGAACTTGGGACAGTTCACGAAGAAGTCGGCGCGCGCGACCGGCTCGGGCGTGAACAGGTAATCGCGCAGCCGGCCCTCGTGCTTGAGCGGGATCTCGACCTGCGCCTCTTCTTCGAAGCAGTAGCGCTTGACGCCCACGCGCTTCAGCATCGGGTTGTAGCCAGCGCCCTCGTACGCGGCGCGCGTCGGCACGGTGATGCCGCAGCGCTCGCCCACCGCGAGCTCGGTCATGCGACCGTCCTGGCGGTCCTGCAGCGCGCGCAGCACGCCCTCGGTGAACTCCACGCGCGTGTGCGCGTGCTCGAACAGCGGCCCCGACGCGACGATGTTCGGCTTGAGCAACGTCTTGCCGTAAGGCCGCAGGTTCAGCTCCTCCAGGCCTTCGCGGATGATCTTGCGGATCCGCTCCGGGTCGTAGCTGTCGCAGTGCCGGATGATGACGCGCGGGGTCTGCGTGGGGTGCATGACCGCAAATATTATCACCGTGTGTCGCTATTGGATAGAAACACTATCTACTTGGTCTCGGCCGGCCAATATCAGTACTTTCATCGAGTTGATGGCCGACCCGCAACGAACCCTGCCCTTCCTGCCCTTCCTCGCCGCCACCGGGCTGGCCGCCGCGCACGCGCAGACGCTGTTCGCGCACTTCGCGCGGCCGGTGCACCTGCCGACGATCTCGCGGCAACGCTTCGAGCTCCCCGACGGTGACTTCGTCGACGCCGACGTGCTGCGCGCACGCGCGCCCGGCGCCCCGCGCCTGCTCGTGCTGCACGGGCTCGAGGGCTCGTCGCGCTCGAGCTACGTCGCGGCGACGCTGCGCGGCGCGGCCGAGCGCGGCTGGGGCGCGGTCGCGCTGAACTTCCGCACCTGCGGCGGCACGGCCAACCGGCTGGCGCGCTCGTACAACGCCGGCGACACCGACGACGCGCTGTGGATGCTGCGGCGCCTGCGCACCGAGAGCGCGGCGCCGCTCTTCGCCATCGGCTTCTCGCTGGGCGCCAACGTGCTGCTCAAGCTGTGCGCGCAGACCGGCACCGACGCGCCGCTCGACGCGGCGGTCGCGGTGAGCGCGCCCTACGATCTCGCGCGCTGCGTCGGCGAGCTCGACGCCTGGCGCTCGCTCACCGTCGCGTACCGCCTGCGCTTCGTGCTCGGCCTGCGGCGCAAGGCGCTCGCCAAGTCGACGCGGCACCCGGGTACGTTCGACCTCGCGCGCGCCCGCCGCACCATCTCGCTGCGCGAGTTCGACGACGCGGTCACCGCGCCGCTGGGCGGCTACGCGAGCGCCGCCGACTACTACGCGCAGGCGTCGGCCGGCGCGGCCGCCGTCGCCGCGATCCGCCGCCCCACGCTGCTCATCTCCGCAGCGGACGACCCCATGGTGCCCGCGTCGTCGTTCCCCGCCGAGGCCGCGGCGGCGAACCCGTTCGTCACCCCGGTGCTGTGCCGAAACGGCGGCCACGTCGGCTTCGTCGCCGGCTCGGTGCGCGCGCCGCGCTTCTGGGCCGAGGAGTCGGCACTCGCCTGGCTCGCGCACCTGGACCCACCCCGGCAACCTGGCTGACACATGTAGGTAACTGAGATTACTGAAGATTTTAGCGGAAGAAAGTATCGCCCCGCCGTTCATCACGCGAAAGTTACCTCTCCCATAAACATCGGAGGCCTTCGATGAACAGGCTCAAGCGATCCGCACCGGTCCTGGCTCTGGCTCTCGGTTCTCTGCTCGCGGGCTGCGCGATGGAGGAGCCCGACGGCCCGCTGTCTGATGGTGTCCAGGAAGGCGACCCGCAGGCGATCGGCCCGCGGCCGTGTGGAACCCCCGAGCCGGGCGTGCTCGAGGCCGACGCGATCGACGCCGAGGTGAACGATCAACTGGCCAAGATGGGCGCGGTCGATCCGCAGGGCGAGATGGTGCGCAACGTGGCCGCGGTGGGCGGCGGCATCAACGTGTACTTCCACGTCATCAACAACGGCACGGGCATCGCGAACGGCAATGTGCCCGACTCGATGATCCAGGCTCAAATCGCCGTGCTGAACGACGCCTACGCAGGGACTGGCTGGTCGTTCAACCTGGTCTCGATCGACCGCACGACCAACTCGACCTGGTACGCGATGGGCGCGAGCGCCGAGCGCGACGCCAAGAACGCGCTGCGCCAGGGCACCGCCGACGATCTCAACATCTACTCGGCCAACCCGGGCGGCGGGCTGCTCGGCTGGGCCACCTTCCCGTCGAGCTACAGCGGCAACCCCATGAACGACGGCGTGGTGCTGCTGTTCTCGTCCCTGCCCGGCGGCAGCGCGGCGCCCTACAACCTGGGCGACACCGGCACGCACGAGGTCGGCCACTGGATGGGCCTCTACCACACGTTCCAGGGCGGCTGTGCCGGCGCCGGCGACAGCGTCAACGACACGCCTGCCGAGAAGAGCCCGGCGTTCGGCTGTCCGGTTGGTCGCGACTCGTGTCCGGGCAAGAAGGCGCTCGGCATCGATCCGATCGAGAACTTCATGGACTACACCGACGACGCCTGCATGGACCGGTTCTCCGCGGGCCAGGACACGCGGATGGATCAGATGTGGACATCGTTCCGGTAACACTGGACATTTCTCCAGTAGACCGCCCCACCGCGGCGTTGGTCCGACCGGAGTCCTCCCGGTGGCCGAATCTATCTCTCGGCATCTTCTGGCCTGGCGCCCTCGTGGTCTAGATTGGATTGATGGGTGAAAACGCCACGGTCGGCGGGCGGTACGCGCTCGATGGACGACTGGGCGAAGGGGGGATGGGGCAAGTCTACCGAGCGCGCCACCTGCAGCTCGGTAA
>JBKJOI010000538.1:0-3837 GCA_046595695.1 Haliangiales bacterium
GGCTGCAGCAGCTCGGCATTCGCGTGAGCGTCGATCTGCCCGGGGTCGGCGAGAACTTCCATGATCATCCCCTGGTGATCGGCCCCATCGGCCGGATGGCGGAGCCGGGCGCCGATCCCAGGGGCAACATGACCGAGGTCGGGCTGTTCTGGGGCTCGGAGCCGGGCATGCTGGTGCCCGACATGGAGATCTGCCTCGTGCACCGCGCGCCCTTCGGCGAGGCCTTCTTTGCCAACGTGGTGCGGCGGCTGCAGACCGGCCAGCCCATCGCGCCGGTCACGCAGCTGGTCGATCCCAACGTGATCCTCTCGCTGCCCGGGCTGGTGCGTCCGCTCTCACGCGGGTCGGTTCGCCTGCGCAGCAGCGACCCGAGCGTGCCGCCCGACGTGAACGCGAACTACGGCGCCGAACCGACCGACATCGACCGCCTCGTGACCATGGTGAAGATCGCGCGCGACATGTACGGGACGACGGCGTTCAAGCGTCTCGGCTTGCAGGAGCTGAGCCCGGGGCCCAAGGTCACCACCGATGCCGACCTGCGCACCTGGGTGCTGAACAACACCGGCTCGTACTACCACTTCGTCGGTTCGTGCAAGATGGGCGTCGACCGCATGGCCGTCGTCGATCCCAGCCTCAAGGTGCGTGGCGTCGCAGGTCTCCGGGTCGTCGACGGATCGGTGATGCCCTCCATCCCCGCCGCGAACACCCACACCACCATCGTCATGATCGCCGAGCGCGCCGCGGAACTGATCAAGGCCGCGCGCTGAGCTGACGTGCACGGGCTGCCTGGCGTCGTGCCACGGGAGCTCACCAGCCCGCGTTCCGCAACGTGGACGTCTACTTCCAGATCGACGTCAGCGGCTCCATGAGCGCCGAGATAAGCTCGATCCGCAACAACATCACGACCGTGATCGACACCTTCACCTGCAACCCGGGTGAGGATCCGGTGACCACCGGCTGCATCCCGGATCTACAGACCGGCGTCGGCACCTACGGCGGCCAGCTCGGCGTCGATCCGCACCTGTGGCACCTCAAGGACATCAACGGGGTCAACCTGAACGCACAGGGAGCCGACTCCACCCAGTCCAGGCTGCCCAGCGCCGCCGACGCCTGGGGCAACGAGCAGCACCTGCAGGCCATGAGCGTGGCCACCACCGGCGCCTGCGCCTCCGACGCCACGCGCTTCGCGCGCGCCTGCTACCGCCCCAACGCGCTGCGGGCGCTGTGTGCCATGGTGAACTACTCCACGGCTCGGCCTTGCTCGTCGACGACGCACACGGCGTGCTCGCACGAAGCCCAGTCCAGACCCACAGTGTACCGCATCGGACCTCCTCGGATAGGACGTCCACCGACGCGCGAGGGGCTTGCCGAACGCTCATTGACAGGCACTCCGCGGCGCGGTCGCCGGGGCGCAACATCCTGTTGTCGGTCAAGGCCCCCCGGGCCCTTCGAGGCGGCAGGTCTCACGAGGGCCGTCGTGCGGCCAGCGAGCAGGGCCGTCCGCGAGCGGATAGGCCGGATGAAGGCCTCTGTTGTCAACTACATGTACCTCTCGCCCGCGTGGTTCGTGACGGTCGACCGAGAGCGAGCGCGGTCACGCGTGCTTCCGCGGCGCTGAGCGGCTCGTCGATTCGCTTCACTCTCATTCAAACACGTCGTTGAGTGCTTTCACGCGATCGCAACCGTGCGAAGGAGTACAAATCGTGGGGTGGACCTTCGCCGCATCCAAGCACGTGCTCTCTGGCTGATTCCGGTCGCCGTTGCGGGCGTCGCGATTGCGGTCTGGGGAGGGGCGTCGTGCGAGGGGTCGACCGCCTCGCCCGTGATGGCGCCGGTCGTGGCGTCGCCGTCGACTTTTGTCGATGAAGCGACCTGTCAGCGCTGTCACGCGACTGAGTACCAGGCGTGGCAGAGCTCCCACCATCATCAGGCGATGCGGCCGGCCACCGAGGAGACGGTGCTGGGCGACTTCGATGAGCGGACGCTCGAGACCGATGTCGAGGTCACTCGCTTCTTCCGCCGCGATGGCGCCTTTTGGATCGCTACCTCGAGCGCGGATGGGCAGCCGTCGGAGCATCGAGTCGAGTACACCTTCGGCGTCGAGCCGCTGCAGCAATACTTGCTGCGGATGGAGAACGGCAGTCTCCAAGCCCACGGCGCGGCATGGGATGTTTCGAGCCAGCGCTGGTTCCACCTCTACGAGGGCGAAGCCGTGAGTCACCATCACCGGCTCCATTGGACTGGCGCGCAGCAGAACGCCGACTTCATGTGCATCGACTGCCACACCACCGGGTTCCGGCGCAGCTACGATGCGGCGGAGGACACCTACGACAGCCACTGGGAAGCTATCGGCGTTGGTTGCCAGAGCTGTCACGGGCCGGCATCGGATCACGTCCGCTGGGCCGAGGACGAGGCGCGCGGTCCAGATGACGCGAAGGGCTTCGGGCACAGTTCGTCGCACGGAGTGGCGCATGTGGGCGATCCGAACGAGGCGGCGATCTGCGCGCGTTGCCACAGCCGCCGCACGCCGCTCGGCAACGGGTTCACGCTGGGTGAGGAGCTCGACGACGCGTACCTCACGATGTTCCTCACCGCGGAGCTTTACGAAGTCGACGGCACGATCGAGGGAGAAGTTTTCGAGTACGGCTCGTTCGTCCAGAGTCGCATGCACGCGGTGGGCGTCGTGTGCTCGGATTGCCACGAGCCGCACAGTGCCGAGTTGCGGGCACCGGGCGACGCTCTCTGCGCCCGTTGCCACAACGCGACGGCGGCGCCGATCCGCGAGGGCATCGCTGGCGGCGGCTTGTTGGCGAAGCGCTACGACGATCCATCTCACCACCACCACGCTGCCGACTCGGCGGGCGCTCGATGCGTCGCGTGTCACATGCCGGGGAAACTCTACATGGGCAACGACTTCCGCCACGACCACAGCTTCAGCTCGCCGCTTCCGGCGCAGGCGCGCGCGCTCTCCCACTCGGATGCTTGCCTCGATTGCCACCGCGCGGATGAGGAGAGCGCGGTCGAGGAGAGCGAGCTGCTCGCCGCGTTCGATCAATGGTACCCGGGCGCTCGACCGCGCGATGGAGGCTACGCACGCGATCTCCACGCGGCTCGTCACGGTCTCCCCGGCGCGGCGGCGGGGCTGCTGCGGCAGCTTGCGCGCACTGATCTGGCAGACGTGCGGCGCGCCACCTTGCTCGCCGAGCTTCCGAACTTTCCATCGGCGGCGGCTCAGCGCGCGGTCGTCGACGCGTTGCAATCGCCCTCAGCGATGGTGCGCCGCAGCGCAGTCGAGATCCTCGGCGCGCTCGTGCCGCCGAACGAGCAGCTCCGCTTGCTCACCGCGCTAACGGGCGATGCGGTGCGCGCCGTGCGACTCGCCGCCGCGTGGCAGCTGCTGCAACTGCCCGCGCACACGTCGCGCGGTCGATTGCGAATGATCGCAGAGTACGAAGAGGTGCAAGGCACCATGCTCGACCGGGCCGAGTCCCACTTCAACCTCGCGGGCGTGTACCAGCTCACCGACCGGAGCGCGCTGGTCGCGCCGGCGCTGCGGCGCGCCATCCAAAAGGATCCAACATTCTATCCCGCGCTCATTCAGCTCGCGCAGCTGTTCGAACGAGCTGAGGGCGAACGCGGCGAGGGCGCACCGGAGGACGCAGCGCGGATGTTAAGGGAGGCGCTCGAGCGCTCACCTGCGGAGGCTTCGCTGTGGCACGCCCTCGGTTTGATGCACGTGAGGCAGGGCAAGCATGACGATGCGCTGCAGGCGCTGCGCCGCGCGCACGAGCTCGCGCCCGATGATGCGGAGCTCGGCTACACGTTGGCGGTGGCGCT
>JBKJOI010000831.1:0-14360 GCA_046595695.1 Haliangiales bacterium
GATCGCGATCACGACCGGCGCGCGCCAGCCGAACGCGACCGCGACGCGCGCGCCCGCGGGCACGGCCACGGCGGCGCCGACCGCGCGCGGCGAGAGCGCGCCGCCCGGGCAGCTCGGCAGCGCCAGCTGAACCCGGCCGATGGCGCCCTCCGCCACGCCGAACGAACCGCCCGCGCGCGCGACCTCGACGCCGCCTCGGGTGCCGCGCGCCCACGCCGTCACGCGCGTGTAGCCGCCGGGCAGGATCGTCAGGGTCTGCGGGATGGAGTCGAGCGGGTACCGGCGCGCGAACACGCCGCCGTCGCCGCGCGCCTCGGTCGCGGCGACCGAGATGCACACGCCGTCGAGCTGGGCAGGCACCGCGAGCGGGCTCGTGATCTCGAAGACCAGCGCGGTGTCGTCGCAGGCCGGCAGGAGCACGAGACCGGCCAGGAGCGCGGACGTGGACAGACGCAGGCTAGTGACGCGTGCGACGGAGACGGGCACCGAGGCCCAGGATCGCACAGCCCAGCACGAGCGGGAAGCCCGCGCCCGCGCCGCCGCCACCACCGCTCCCGCCCCGCGCGCCGGCGACGACGCTGCAGCCGCTCGCGCTCGGCGCGCCCGGATCCTCGTCGCCCGGATCGGCGGGGTCACCCGGGTCACCCGGGTCACCCGGGTCGCCGGGCGGCGCGTTCCGCGGCTTCACCGTGATGTCCATCGTCACGGTCGGGCCGAACCAGGTCACGCCTTCCTCCACCAGCTGGAACTTCTCGGTGAAGGTGGTCTCCTGGGTGACCTCGGGCGCGATGATCGCGAAGGTGAAGCGCCCGGTCGTGCCCGGTGCGTAGGTGTGATCGGCGCCAGTCGGGCGGCTGGGCGACAGCCAGTTATCGTCCTTCACGAACGCCGAATCGCGATCCTGCGGCTCGGCGGTGCCGAGGCGCGTGTCGTTGATGCTCCAGGTGACGTTGCCGGTGTTGGGAAACTCGAACCACACGACCGCTTCCTCGCCCGAGGTCATCGCCGCGGCGGGGATCTCGCGCGCGCCCTCGTCAGCCTCGTAGCTGGGCTGGCCGCCGGTCTGCACCAGCTGCAGGTAGTGGTCCCAGTTCCAGCCGCCGCCCGGATCGGTGTGATCCGAGCAGTCGGGCGCCTCGCCGTGGCCGAGGATGTGCTCGCGGTCCTTGGGAATCCCGTATTGGTCGCACAGCCACGCGGTCAGCGCGGCCGAGCGCGCGTACATCGCCTCGGTGTACCAGGTGTCGGGATCGTCGACGAAGCCCTCGTGCTCGATGCCGATGGACTCGCTGTTGAAGCAGGCGTCGTGGTAGCCGATGTCGGAGTCGTCGACCATCTGCGTGATCTGACCGTCGGAGGAGCGGACCACGTAGTGCGCCGAGACGTTGGACGCGGGGTCCTGGAACCAGCTGATGGTGCCGCCGTAGCTGCCCTGCGTGGTGTGAATCACGACGTAGTTGATCTGCGCGGCGCCGCGCGACGCGGGGTTGTAGTTGCCGCTCGCCGCCTGCTTGAACGGCACGCCCGGGAAGCCGAGCGCGTAGCTCTGGTGGGTGAGGCCCTCGTGGACGCCGCCGAGGGCGCGCGCGCTGACGATCACGAAGCGGCCCGCGTCGTCCCGACCGCGCCAGCCCAGCTCGAGGCGACGCATGACCTCGAGCGCCTCGCCGTCACCGTCTGCGCCCTCGTACGCCGCCAGCACCGGGGCCCAGTCGGCCAGCGCGCGCGGCGAGCGGCCCTGGCGGGCGGCCTCGGCGGCGAGCGCCGCGGCGGCGGCGCGGATGTTGATCGATGCTTCGGTCCGGGCCGCGTCGATCGAGACGCCCAGGCGCGCCGCGGCCGCCGCGACGTCGCGCGCGCCGCCGTCGCCGAGCGCCATCAGGCCGTACTCGGGCGCGGTGTGCTCGAGATCGCGATCCAGGTGCATGCGCAGGCGCGTCTTGGCGAACGCGAGCGTGGCGAGGATCTCGGCGGGCACGCCGCTCTCGGCGGCGGCCGCGCGGAAGAGCGGCACCAGCGCGGAGTCGCCGCCGAGCGCGGACGAGACGCGCGCGGGCGCGCCGGCCACCGGCGTGGCGTCGCCTGCCGAGCACGCGATCGAGCCGGCCGAGACCAGCAGCAGCCCCATCGCCGCCGCGCCGACGACCACGAGCTCACGCCCGCACCGCCAGGCCTCGACCGCCAGGAGCAGCATCGCCGAGGCGCGCGTCAGGCCGGAGGTGGCGCTGCGCTGCTCGCCGCGGTGGACCAGCGGCGCGATGAAGCGGTCGCCGAGCACGCGCGGCGCGGGCGTCTCCGCGGCCAGCAGCGTCTCGGTCAACACGGCCAGGTCGTCGGCAGCGCCCGGGGCGCGAGAGTCGGCGGCCTCTCCGACAATCGAAGGCGAGCTGCGCTCGCGTCGCATGCGGTGAGACCTCGCGAGGAGATTGAGCTGCATGGGGCAGCGGAGATGCAGGCCGCTTGCCAAGCGCAACTGGCTGGAATCACGAGCGCGATCCGCGTGCGCCTGGGGCCTTGCCCCAGCACGTGCGCACTGCCGTTTGCGGGCGGGGTGTACGCACCCGCAGGTCACGTGGCCGCCGCACCTACAAGTAAGAACAGGCCAAGGCGGTTGGTGCACGGCGCGCGCGGGTGGTGTTAAATGCGGGCCCCCGTGAGCGTCGCCGGCAAGGCCGTCAATGGAATCGCCTGGAACCTGAGCACGGGGATAGGCATGCGCATCCTGGGCATGGTCGGCACGCTGGTGCTGACCCGCTTCATCGCGCCGTACGAGTACGGCGAGGTCTCGGCGGCGTCGATCTGCGTGCTGACCGCGGCGATGTTCTCGACCATCGGTTTCGGCCAGTTCCTCATCGCCAAGAAGGCCGGCCCCGAGGCGACCTGGCACATCACCGTCTACTCGATCGGCCTGGGCCTGCTCGCCTGTCTGGCCATGCTGGCGCTGAGCGGCCCGCTCGGCGTGGCGCTCGAGGCGCCGGAGATGGACCGCTTCGTGCCCGGCCTCGCGCTCGCCACCATGATCGAGAAGGTGCAGTTCGTGCCCGAGCGCATGCTCTCGCGCGCGCTGCGCTTCCGCACCATCGCGCTCGCGCGCGCCGCGGGCGAGCTCACCTTCACGGTGGTGTCGCTGGCGCTGGCGCGCGAGTACGGCGGCTACGCGGTGGTCTGGGGCAACATCGCGCGCGCCAGCGTGGTGGCGATCGCGATGGTAGTGTCCGCCGACAGGCGCGAGTGGCTCACGCCGACCCGGCTGCGCTGGGACGTCACGCGCGAGATCTTCGTCTACGGCGTGCCCATCAGCATCGGCCAGTGCGCCGAGTTCATCTCGGCGCGCTGGGACAACCTGCTGGTCTCGGGCATGTACGGCCCCGCCGCCATGGGCAACTACGCGCTCGCCTACAACCTCGCCGAGACGCCCACCGGCGCGGTCGCCGATCAGGTCGGCGCGGTGCTCCTGCCCTCCTTCGCGCAGATGGAACCCGAGGAGCGCAAGGCGGCGCTCCTGCGCTCGGCGGCGCTCATGGGCCTGCTGGTCTTTCCGCTCGCCATGGGCCTGGCCGCGGTCGCGCCCACCTTCGTGCACACCTTCTTCGTGCGCTCGTGGTGGGACGTCGCGCCCATGCTCACGCTGCTGAGCGTGCTCTCGGTGATCAAGCCGCTGACCTGGACGCTCATGGCCTTCACCCACGCGCAGCAGCGGCCGCGCGTGATCATGCAGATGGGCATCTTCAAGGCCATCCTCCTGCTGCTGTTCATCCTCGTGCTCGGCCGCATCAGCGTCATGTGGCTGTGTCTGGCGGTGGGTCTGGCCTTCGCGGCGTACTTCGCGGCGTTCCTGTACACGCTGCAGCGCACCGACGGCGTGCCCTTCTTCCGCTACATCATGGGCGCGCTGCCGCCGCTGCTCGCGTGCGCACCCATGGTGCTGGCGGTGCTCGCGGTCCGCCACGGCATGCTCGCCGCCGAGTTCGCCCAGGGCAAGCTGATGCTGATCGTGGAGATCGTGGTGGGCGCGCTCGCCTACGTGGCGGGCGCGCTGGTCATCGCGCGCAAGACCTCGCAGGACTTCCTGAACCTGCTGCGCAACATGCTGCGTCGTCGGCGCGGCTAGCCGAGCTTCCGCGGCGTGACCGAGCTAGACGGCTCGATGTTATCCTGGCCGTAGGTGGCGCACGGCACCGGCATCCCGTTCGGCAAGTACCGGTTGGTCAAGCGGCTGGCGCGCGGCGGCATGGCCGAGGTCTTCCTGGCCCACCAGATGGGCCCGGAGGGCTTCCAGCGGCGCGTCGCGGTGAAGCGGATCCTGCCGCACCTCGCCGACACCGACGAGTTCGTGCGCATGTTCCACGACGAGGCCAAGCTGGCCGCGGCGCTGTCACACCCGAACGTCGTGCACATCTACGAGTTCGGTAAGTTCGACGAGTACTTCTTCATCGCCATGGAGTACGTGGACGGCGTCGACGCCGCCATGGTCGTCAAGCAGTCGGCGCGCGGCGCCGCGCCGCCCGAGCTGGTCGCGCGCATGCTCGCCGACGGCGCCGCCGGGCTGCACCACGCGCACCAGCTGCGCGACAACCTGGGCCAGCCCATCGGCATCGTGCACCGCGACATCTCGCCGCAGAATCTGCTCATCAGCTTCGACGGCGTGGTCAAGGTCGTGGACTTCGGCATCGCCAAGGCCGCGCACCAGGCCGAGCGCACCCGCCCCGGCGTGGTCAAGGGCAAGTACGCGTACATGTCGCCCGAGCAGGTCGTGGGCAAGCCGCTCGACGGCCGCTCCGACGTGTTCTCGCTGGCCATCGTCGGCTGGGAGATGCTGGCGGGACGCTGGGCGGTGTCGCGCGAGGATCCGACCGAGGCGATGAAGACGATCCGCGACGGCAAGCTGCCGCGCATCGAGAGCGTGCGCGCCGACGTGCCGCGCGTGCTCGCCGACATCATCGGGCGGGCGCTCGCCAACAACGTGGCGGACCGGCCGACCGCGGCCCAGCTCGGCCTCGAGCTCGAGGCGTACCTGAAGAGCGCGACGCGCATCGCCACGTCGCTCGCGGTGAGCGAGTGGGTGCAGGACTGCTTCCCGCGCGAGAGCAGCGGGCCGGCGCGGGAGCTGTCGCAGGGGACGTCGGCGGGCACCAGCGCGGGCACCGCGGCCGGGACCGGCGCGGGCGTCGTGCCGGGCACCGCGGCCACGCCCGCCGCCGGCGCGGGCTCCGCGGCCGCGACCCGCATCGAGATCGACGCGCCGCGGGGACGCGCGCCCAGCGTGCTCGACGCCGAGCTCGATTCGGACGAGACCATGCTGCGCGCGGCTACCGTGCTCGAGCGCGAGCGCGAGTCGCTGGTGACCGCGGAGACCTCGCCGCGCGCGCGACGGAGGTGGCTCGTGATCGCGGCGTCGGCGACGCTGTCCCTGGCCGTGAGCGGCGCGATCGTGGCGTCGGGCGCGCTCGACGGCAAGCCGCGCGCCGCGCAGGTGGCGTCGAATCAGCCCGCGGCGCCCGTGACGCCGCCGCCCGCGCCCAGCGTCGCGGCGCTCGGGGCGACGCAGACCCCGCCGGTGCCGGTGCCCGTGCCCGGCGATGCCGACCCTGACGTCGCCGGCGCGCCGCCCGCCGCCGACACCGCGCGCCATGCCGAGATCGAGATCATCACCGAACCACCCGGCGCGCGCGTGGTCTTCGACGGCGCGCCGCTCACCGAGCTGACCCCGGCCCGCGTCGACCGCTTGCTGCCCGGCGAGCACACGCTGCGGGTGACGCGCGAGGGCTACAAGCCGGTCGAGCGCAACCTCGAGCTGGCCGCCGGCGATCGGCGCACCTTCGAGCTCGCGCTGACCCCGCTCCCCGGCACACCGCCACCCGAGCGCCCGCGCGCCAGCGCTCGCGACGGCGCACCGCGCGCGCGCCCGTCGACCGGCTGGCTGACCGTGCGCACGAACCCGTACAGCGAGGTCTACCTGGGCCGGCGCAAGCTCGGCACTACGCCGCTCGCCGACGTCGAGCTGCCCGCGGGCACGCACACGCTGGTGTTCAAGAATCCCGAGCAGGGCGCGCGGCGACGCAAGGTGGTCATCCGCCCCGGCGCGACCACCAAGCTGTCCTTCGAGCTGTAGCGCGGCGCCAGGCATCGAGCGGACGCCGCTCCGTGCGATAATCGCCACGCCTTGCGCACGCCCGGTCTGGTCCTGCTGACGCTGGTGGTGGGGCTGGCGCTCGCGCCAGGCGCCGCCCGCGCCGCCGTTCCCCAGCCCACGGCCGCGCGACGCATCGCGGTCGTCCGCGTCGGCGACGCCTGGTTGCACGCGCTGCGCGTCGCGCTCGAGCCGTGGGAGCTCCGGCTCGTCGAGGTCGAGGGCCCGCCGCCGAGCACCACCTTCCCCGCGGCGCGCGAGCGCGCGCGCGCGCTGGCCCAGGTCCACGCCGCGGCCGCGGTCATCTGGATCACCGACACCGGGGGCCCGCCGCTCCTGTGGATCTACGACGCCGAGGACGATCAGATGTCGACGCGGCCCCTGCCCGGTGGCGTGCCCGGCGACGCTCCGGGCGCCGCCGCCGGCGCGCTCACCGCAAAGGCGATGCTGCGCGGCTCGCGCGTGGCTCCGCCCGGGCAGCGCCTCGGCGCCGAGGGCCGCCGCGGCGCCGACGACGCCGCGCGCACCTGGCGCATCGACGTGGGCGTGAGCTCACGCTGGTTGCTCGCCGAGCCCGCCGATCAGGTCGAGAGCGCCCAGGAGGCGCTGCTGTCGTTCTGGCCGCGTGCCCTGGCGGGCCGCTGGGGCTTCGGCGTCACGCTCGCGAGCGGCCCTGGCCTCGCCCTGCCCGGCCCCGAGCTGCTCGGCCGCTTCACCCGCACCAGCATGAGCGCGTGGGCGGCCCTGCGCGTGCCGCTGCCCGCGCGCACCTTCCTCGAGCCGGCGGTGGGCGCCACCCTGCACCTGACCTCGCTCGACGGCTTCGCGCCCGACGCCGACGTCTCGATCGCCCTGGCCCGCACCAACCCCTCGCTCGACGCCGAGCTGCGCGCGGGCGTGCGCCTCTTCGAGGGCGTCGAGCTGGGCGTGACGCTGTCGGTGCGCGCCGCGCTGCGCCGCCAGCGCTACCTGATTGCGGGCGCGCCGCTGCTCGAGCTACCCGCCTTCGAGCCCGGGATCGGGCTCCGGGCCGCGGTGAGATTCTGAGGCGTGGCGGCGACTTGCAAGATCGCTGCAACCTGGTTGGGCGCCGGGCCCACGATGGAGGCTGGAGGTCGTACGCAATGACACGAATGCTGCTGGCCACGGCGATGGCGCTCGCGATGTTCGTCCCCGCCGGCTGTGGCCGCGAGGACGTCGAGCTGGTCGGAGATGGTGGCGCGCTCCCCGATGGCGGCCCGGCCGCGATCCCCGGTCTGGTCTCGCTGGCGATCACGCCCGGCGACACCACCGTGACGATCGACGACATCACCGTGGCGCAGACCGTACCCTACGCGGCCACCGGCACCTTCATCGACGGCCACACCGCCGACGTCACCGCGAGCGTCGGCTGGGGCGTCGACAACGCCGCGCCCGGCGGCTTCGCCGCGGCGGGGCAGTGGCGCAGCTCGAACGCCGCGGGCGGCGCCGTCGTCGTCGAGGCGCGCGCCGGCGCGATCGCGGCGAACGCCGCGCTCGCGGTGATTTTGCAGCCCAGCATCGACGACACCACCAACCCGCCGCCGCCCGGCGCCGACGGGCTCTTCGACGGCGCCACGGTGGTGACCGGCCTGCCCGGCGCGCCCGCGATCGTCTACCCGGCTCACGAGGTGATGTTCCCGGTGAACGTCTACCGCGTGCTCTTCCAGTACGACACGGTCGCGAGCCTGGACGTCTACCGCGTGCGCTTCACCTCGGCCTTCCTCGACATGAAGGTCTACTCGAGCGGCGACCGCTGGCAGGCCGACGAGAGCACCTGGAGCTTCCTCGCCGCCACCAACGCGGGCGGCAAGGTGCAGATGACCGTGACCGGCGCCAGCTCGGCTGCGCCCGGCACGGTCTACGAGAGCGCGCCCATCGACGTCTACTTCTCGCGCTCCCAGGTCGAGGGCGCCATCTACTACTGGTCGACCTCGTCGGAGGGCGTGATGAAGGGAGTGATCTCGGAGCCCGCGCCGGTAAAGTTCTACAGCCAGGCGCCCGACACCGAGTGCGTCGCCTGCCACACCGTCTCGCGCGACGGCAAGAAGATGGCGGTCGGCTACGGCGGCGAGAACCTGCAGGAGGTCTCGGTCCCGGCCCGCGACGTGATCATCCCGCAGTCGGCGGGCTACGAGATGGGCTGGTCGACCTTCTCGCCCGACGGCACCAAGCTGCTCATCGCGTCGAAGGGTAAGCTGACCCTGCTCGACGCCGACACCGGCGCACCGGTCGGCCCAGCCGGCGGCGTCGTGCCGCTGGGCGGCGCGCTGGCCACCCACCCCGACTGGTCGCCCCTGGGTGACGCGGTCGCGGTCGCGGTGTGCACCTCGGCGACCAACAACAAGAGCGTCGAGGGCTGCAGCGTGATGCGCCTGCCCTACGCCGCCGGCACCTGGGGCACGCTCGAGCCGATCGTCACGGCGGCGGGCACCGGCGACAACAACTTCTTCCCCAAGTACTCGCCCGACGGCAAGTGGATCGCGTACGTGAAGGCGACCGGCAAGTCCAAGGACCAGCCGACCTCCGAGCTCTGGCTGGTGCCCGCGGCGGGCGGCACGCCGCGCGCGATCACGAAGGCCAACCACCGCGTCGGCCCCGCCGACGGCGTCACCGGCATCTCCAACACCATGCCGACGTGGGCGCCGTCGACGCACCCGGGCACGCAGTGGATCGCGTTCTCGTCGCTGCGCTCGTACGGCAAGATCGTCACCGGCGCGGATCAGCTTTGGGTCGTGGCGCTCGACCTCGAGGCGCCCGGTGACCCCAGCTACGCGGCCTTCTGGCTGCCGCTGCAGGATGCGGCCGAGCGCAACCACCGCGCCTTCTGGGCGCTCGACGCCGAGCAGCCGTGCGACGCGAGCATCGAGGTGTGCGACGAGTTCGACAACGACTGCGACGGCGTCGTCGACGAGGACTGCCTGCCCTGCGCGGGCGAGGAGACCTGCGGCGACGGCGTGGACAACGACTGCGATGGCGTGATCGACCAGGGCTGCATCGGCTAGTCGGAGGACATGGCGAACGTGCAGACCAAGACCGGCCCCGGCGACAACGCAGCCCGGCGTCTCGAGGATGCCGAGCTGGCGCGTCGCTGCGTCGCCGGCGATCGGCCGGCGCAGCAGTGGCTGTTCCGCCGCGAGGTCGATCGCGTGCACGTCGTGCTCTACCGCGTCCTGGGCCCGACACGGGACCTCGAGGATCTGGTCCAGGAGGCCTTCCTGGAGGTCTTCCGCTCGCTGGCGAGCTTTCGCGGCGACGCGCTCCTGGCCACCTGGATCGACCGGGTGACCGCGCGCGTAGCCTACGCGTATCTGTCGCGGCGCAAGCCGCAGACCGCCTGGCTCGAGGCCGTGCCCGAGCCGGCGAGCGGAGCGCCCTCGGCGGAGCGGCGGGTCCTCGATCGCGAGGCGGCCCGGCGCTTCTACCGTGAGCTGGACCGGCTGGACGTCAAGATGCGCATCGCCTTCTCGCTGCACGCGATCGACGGGCGCGAGCTCACCGATGTGGCGCGCGTGATGGACGCGACGCTGGCGGCGACCAAGGCGCGGGTGTGGCGGGCGCGCCGCGAGCTCGAGCGGCGCGCGCGCGGCGACACGTTGCTCGCCGCGTTCCTGCGCGAGGGAAGAGGAGGTACGTGATGCCGAGCCTGGGAGACCAGCTGCCACCGATCGAGCCGCTGGGCGAGCGCAGCCGCGCGCGCATCGAGCGCGCGGTCTTCGACGCGCTCGAGCAAGACGAGCAGGACGAGCAGACGGCGAGGGCGCGGCTGCCGGCGCCGCCGATCCGACGCGCGCGCGGCTGGGTCGTGGCGGGCGGGCTCGCGCTCGCCGCGGCGGCGGCGCTGCTCCTGTGGTGGCGCGGCGGCGATCCCGCCGGCACGCGCACCGCGACGGCGACCGCGGCACCGGCGCGCATCGCCACCGGAGCGTCCGGCACGCGCGCGACCTTCGGCGAGGCGGTGCTCGACGTCGGGCCCGACTCGGCGCTGGTGATGAGCGGCGACGACGCGCACGGCGTGCTGGTGGTGCTCGAGCGCGGCGCGGCGAGCTTCGCGGTCGCGCCCCGGGCCGGCCGGCCGGCCTTTGCGGTGCAGGCGGGCGAGGCGCGCGTCGAGGTGGTCGGCACCCGCTTCGCGGTCGCGCGCGACGGCGAGGGCGCGCGGGTGGACGTGCAGGAAGGCGTGGTGCGCGTGCACGCGCACGGCCAGACGACGGTCCTGCGCGCGGGCGATCGCTGGCCCGCCGAAGAGCGTGCGGCGATCGCGCCGGCCGAGCCGGCCCCGCGAGCGCCGCCCCGGCCCCTCGAGATCGAGATCCAGGAGCCCACGCTGGTGCCGGCGCCGCGGTCGCCGCCCGGGAAGCCGGGCCGAGCCAGGCCCGCGGCCCCGGTGGGCAGCGCTGGCCCAACCACGCCCCAGCCGCCCGCCGAGCCGGGCGACGAGCAGCGCTTCGCGCGCGCGGCGCGCCTCGAGGCCCGCGATCCGGCCGCGGCGCTCGCGATCTACGCCGAGCTGGCCGCGGGCGACGGGCGCTGGGCGGCCAACGCGCTGTTCGCGCGCGCCCGCCTGCTGCACGAGCGTGGCGACGCCGCCGCGGCCCGGCGCGCTGTCAGCGAGTACCTGCGCCGCTTCCCGCACGGCGCGAACGCCGAGGATGCCCGCCTCCTGCTGGGCGGGCGCTGATCACGCGGCAGGCGCGACCACGCCGCGCTTGCCCGCGTGCTTGCCCCCGCGCCGCTACGCCGGCGGCGTCAGCTTGGCGAGCTCTTCCTCGGCGATCTTCTTGACGTCGCTCGCCTCGGCCTTGCCCTTGTGCGACTTCATGACCTCGCCGACGACGCGTCCGGCCATCTTCACGTCGGTGGCATGGACCGCGGTGATCGCGGCGAGCACCGCGGCGCGGATCTCCGCCTCGCCGAGCGCCTTGGGCAGGAAGCGATCGCAGAACTCGATCTCGAACATCAGCTCGGCGACCTGCTCCTTGCCGCGCTCGCCGACGTTGTCGAACTCTTCCTTGGCCTTCATCATCGCCTTGCGATAGGCGCCGATGATGTCGAGCATCGCGGCGTCGTCGATCTCACCGGTGAAGCCCTTCGAGGTGCGGCGCTCCATCACCTTGGAGCTGATCATGCGCACCACGGCGGTCGTGCGCGCGTCCTTGGCCTTCATGGACTCGACGAGCAGCTTCTTCAGATCTTGTTCGATGGGCATTTCGGTCTCTCTCTGGTTCGCGGCTTGTTCGCTACGTTCGTTTGTTACGGGTGCGTGCGTGGTGCCTGGGCTTACTTTGGCCCGTCCTTGCCGGTCAGCCACCAGTAGTTGGGCTTGCGATCGAAGTAGTGCTGGGCCTCGATGCGCCGCACCGTCCCCGACTTGGAGCGCATGACGATGGACGAGGTGTGCGCGCCCTGGCCGGAGAAGGTCACCCCGCCCAGGTACGCGCCGGCGGTGACGCCGGTGGCCGCGAACATGACGTCGCCCTGGGCGAGGTCCTCGGTGCGGTAGACCCGCTGCGCGTCGCTGATGCCCATGCGCTGCGCGCGCTGCCACTCCTCGTCGCTGCGGAAGCGCAGGATGCCCTGGATCTCGCCGTTCGTGCAGCGCAGCGCCGCCGCGGCCAGCACGCCCTCGGGCGCGCCGCCGGTGCCGAGCAGGATGTCGATGCCGGTGCCCTCGTCCGCGGTCGCGATCGCGCCGGCGACGTCGCCGTCCAGGATGAGCCGGATGCGCGCGCCCGCCTTGCGGACCTCGGCGATGAGCTCGGCGTGGCGCGGCCGGTCGAGGATGATGGCAGTGAGGTCCTGCACGCGCGCACGCTTGGCCTCGGCGACCGCGTTCAGGTTCCAGGTCGGGCTCTTCAGGATGTCGATGGCGCCGCGCGCGATCGGCCCGACCGCGATCTTTTGCATGTACGTGTCGGGCGCGTTCAGGAAGCGGCCGTCCTGCGCCAGCGCGATCACCGCGATCGCGTCGGGCGCGCCGCTGGCGCACAGGTTGGTGCCCTCGAGCGGATCGACAGCGATGTCGACCCGGGGCATGTTGGCGTCGGGCTCGCGCCAGCCCTGGCCGACCTTCTCGCCGATGTAGAGCATGGGCGCCTCGTCGCGCTCGCCCTCGCCGATCACCACGGTGCCGCAGATGGGCAGGATGTCGAACGTGTGCCGCATCGCCTCGACGGCGGCTTGATCAGCCGCCTTGCCGTCGCCACGACCCATGAGCCGAGCCGAGGACAGCGCCGCTGCCTCCGTGACTCGCACCGCTTCGAGCGCCAGGTTCCGATCCATGGTCCGTGTCCCTCTGTCCGGCGTCTGCTGGAAGCCGGCGACGTGCTGCGTCCGTGGCCGGTTATACGCCCTCGGGCGCGTCGAGCAAATCCATGATGTCCTGGGGCATGCGCGCCGGCCGGCCCTCGGCGTCCAGGCACGCGTGCACGGTGAAGCCCTCCGCGCACAGCTCGCCGCCCCGGCGGATCTCGTAGCTGAACTTGACGGTCACGCGCTTGCGCTCGCTCACCACCGCACGGATCGCGACCAGGTCGTCGTAGCGCAGCGACTGCCGGTACTTCACGTGCGCCTCGATCACCGGCAGCGCGTAGCCGGCGGCCTCGACGTGCTTGTACGAGCTGCCGCGCACGCGGATGAAGTGCCCGCGCGCGGCCTCGAAGTAGCGCAGGTAGTTGCCGTAGTAAACGATGCCCATGGCATCGGTGTCGCCGTAGATCACGCGGAGCTCGAGAGACGTCGCCATGGCCGGCGATGCTACCGCGGCGCGCGGCCCGCGCGCACTACTCGGCGATGCGGAGCAGGCGCGTCTTCTCGACCACCGAGGACAGCTTGTCGGCGTGCGCGAGCGCCAGGCGCACATTGCTCTCGAGCGCCTGGTGGGTGAGGATCACGACCGTGACCGGGCGATCCGGCGCGGGCTTGCCCTCCTGCACGACCTGCGCGATCGAGATCTCGTGGTCGGCGAGCAGGCGCGCAATCTGCGCCAGCACGCCCGGCTGATCGAGCACGGCGAAGCGCAGGTAGTAGCGCGAGATCAGCTTGCCGATGTCGCGGATGGGCAGCGGCTTCTGCGCCGGCAGCCCGCGCACCGGGCGCGCGCCCGAGGCGTGCGCGAGCAGGTTCTTCGAGACCTCGAGCACGTCGGAGACGACCGCGACAGCGGTCGCCATCATGCCGGCGCCGCGCCCGTAGTACATGGAGTTGCCGAGCGCGTGGCTGGTCACGTAGACCGCGTTGTTGACCCCGTTCACCGAGGCCAGCAGCCAGCGCACCGGGACCATGGTCGGGTGCACGCGCGCCTCGATGCCGTCGTCGTGCGCCTTGCCGATCACGAGCGGCTTGATGACGTAGCCGAACTTCTTGGCGTACTCGAAGTCGATGGGCTCGAGGCCGCCCAGGCCTTCGACGTAGATGTCCTCGAACTTCACCTTGGCGCCGAACGCGACCAGGCAGAGCACGGCAAGCTTGTGCGCGGCGTCGAAGCCGCCGACGTCCAGCGTGGGGTCGGCTTCGGCGTAGCCGGCCTTCTGTGCCGCCGCGAGCACCTCCTCGAAGGCGCGACCCTCGTCGGTCATGGCGCTCAGGATGAAGTTCGAGGTGCCGTTCACGATGCCGCGCATTTCCTCGATGCGGTCGGAGGCCAGGCCGTCGCGCAGCGCGCGGATGATGGGTACGCCGCCGCACACCGCGGCCTCGAAGTAGACGTCGACGTCCTTCTGCTCGGCCAGGCTGAACAGCTCGCCGCCGTGCATGGCCAGCAGCGCCTTGTTGGCGGTGACCACGTGCTTCTTCTTGTCGATGGCGCGCAGGACGTAGTCGCGCGCCTCGTGCTCGCCGCCGACCAGCTCGACGACGATCTCGACCGCGGGATCGTCGATGACCGCGTTGGCGTCGGTCGTGATGAGCTTCTTGTCGACGTCGACGAGGCGCCGCTTCTCGGCCCCGCGCACCGCGATCTTGCGCACCACCACGCGCGCGCCGAGCCGCTGCTCGACCGCCGCCGCGTTCTCGGCGAGCAGCTTGACCACGCCCGACCCGACGTTCCCGAGCCCGAGCAATCCGACGCCAATCTCACGCACTTCGGCAGTCATGGACGGGCGACGTTAGCGGGTGTGACGCGACGAGTCAAACCGGGCGGGCGCGCGAGGAGCGTGGCCGCGAGCGCGGCGGCGAGTGGAGTACGTGCGGCTACAGCCCGGCGAGATCGCCG
>JBKJOI010000989.1:0-3083 GCA_046595695.1 Haliangiales bacterium
GCGTTGTCGGGGCGCAGGCCCTGCGCCCACTTGAGGATCAGCGCGGCCTGCGAGGAGTCGACCTCGAAGTCGAGGCCGCCCGGGTGCGGCAGGCCGGTCGCGAAGGGGTTGTTCAGGTTCGCGATCTCGTTGGTCGGGAACAGGAACAGCGAGCTCGCCTCGGGGGTCAGGAAGTTGGTGAAGTTGAGCGCCGACGAGAAGTTGAACTGCAGGCTGCCCTCGTCGGAGAGGTTGGCGATGACCGGGTAGTTCGAGCCGTTGGGCGCGAGCTGGCCGGCCACCGAGACGCCGTGGCAGCTGATCGCGTCGGCGCAGCTGCGACCCTGGGCGCCGTTCTGCACCGAGGTGTTGTCGTTCAGCAGCGGGTTGATGGTGCGCGCGTAGAAGGCGAAGTCGAGCGGCGCCACCGTGGTCTTGGTCGCGTACAGGAACGACAGCACGCGCTGGAAGTTGATGTCGTCAGCGCCCTCGAAGACGTCCTGGCCGGGGTGCGGGCTCTTGCGGCAGCCAGCGGCGCCGAGCGGGCAAACCAGCACTTCCGACGCGATCGGGTTGGTCAGGTTGATGAAGCAGGCGAAGCTCGCCAGGTTCTGCTCGGGCGTGTTCGACTCCTTCAGCACCAGCGCGCCACCGGCGCGGTCGGCGCCGTGGCAGGCCGACAGCGCGCAGCCGGTGGTGTTGCCGATCTCGCCGAACAGGATGGGCTGGATGTCGTCGCGGAAGACCTCGAGGTTGAAGTTCTCCGGGGCGATGCAGCCGGCGCCCGAGGGCGGGCCGTTGTCGATGCCGTCCTGGATCCAGGCGATGACGGTCGCCTGCTCGGTCGTGCTCATGACCGCCGAGGCGCCACCGCCGTGCAGAAGCTTGGCCTTCTGCACGAAGATCGAAGCGTCCGCGGCGGCGACCAGGCTGATCTTGGAAGTGACGGCGTTGAAGTTCGCCTCCATGTCGGCCGAGGCCAGCGCCGGCGTGGCGATGAGCTTGAAGTTACCGATGTTGAGCGCGGAGCCGTGGCAGTTGGCGCCCGCGCAACCCTTGCCGTCGGCGGAGTCCAGGATGGGCTGGATCTGCGCCTGGAAGACGTCGTAGTTGAACGGGCTTGCGCTCACCGGCGGGGTGACCGGCGTGCCCAGCAGCGCCGCGGCCGCCTTGGCGTAGTCGAGGTAGACCTGCGCCTTGGCCTGGTTCTGCAGCGGGTGGGTCGCCAGCGTGCCGTTCAGCGCGGTGACGACCTTGCTCTGCTCGGGGTTGGTCAGATCGATCGACGCCTTGAGCGAGTTGAACGTCTTGGCGTACGAGCAGTTGCCGGGGGCGGCGTCGGCATAGATGTTCAGACCCGCGTGGCCGGGAGGCGCGCCATGGCAGCCGGCCGCCGAGCAGTCGGCGATGAGCGCCGGCAGGACGACGTCACGGAAGGTCGGTAGGTCGAAGGGGTAGCCCGGAGTGTTCTCGTTCTCCGACTGGATCTGGCACTCGGGATCGTTGGTATCCGCCGGGGGTCCGTCGTCGGCTACTACGCAGGCACTGGCAGCGAGCGCGATTCCGAGCGTGATACCAAGGATATGAGTGGCACGAAGCATGACGTCCTCCAAGCGAGTGAGCTGTTCCCCGCGGAGGACCTCTAGAGCAACGAGCGTGCCGTCAGGCGCCGGGTTCCGGGAATACGTGCAAGTGACCGGATCTAGGAGCAAATGTGTGCCGGGGACGTACCTCAGGCAGGCCTTGTGCGGGCCGGTGCCGTGGGAATGGGGACACCGATCTGCGGGGCCCACCCTGCAAAAAAGGGCTACACCCGTTGACCCGAAATGCGCTTGGCGTGAGGATGCCGGCCATGATTCGTAAACTGACCGTACTGACGTCGTTTTTGGTGGGGGGAGCCGCCGCAATCGCGCTGAGCGCGTGCGGCGATGAAGGGGCCCGATGTGGAGACGGGACCATGGAGGTGGCCGGCGTGTGTGTGCCGGTCGTCGAGTGTGGGCCGGGAACCACCCCGGTCGGAGGAGAGTGTGTTCCTGATGGTTCGGTGATCTGTGGAGACGGCACGGTGTTCGACGCGGCCACGGGCGCCTGCGTGCCCGACCCCACAGCGTGCGCCGAGGGCACCGTGCTGGTGAACGGCCAGTGCGTGCCCAACGACGAGAACCTGACCGCTGACGCCGAGGAGGCCGCGGAGCCCAACGGTCTCAACGAGGGCGACGGCTTCGCCGGCGAGATCTCGCTCGAGGGCGGCGAGCTCGGCGAAGGCTTCGTGATCCACGGCTGCGTGAACCCCTTCGAGGACCTGACGGGCCCGAGCGACCCGCCCGCCCCCGATGGTCAGAACGACATCGACTTCGACGCCTGGGTGCTCCAGGTCGACGAGCCGACGCTCCTCGAGGTCACCGCCGACGGCGTGGGCGGCCTGGCCGCCGGCTTCCTCGTGCTGCCCGGCGACGCGCAGCTCTCCGCCGACGGCTGGCAGCGGTTCGGCGTCAACCTGTCGAACGACACCTCGAAGCGCCAGGTGTTCTTGCCCAAGGCGGGCGTGTACGTGCTCGCCATGACCGACAGCCGATCGCTGTTCCTGGACGCGGCCGGTAGCCCGACCGCCTGCTACTACACCACCATCAAGAAGCTGCCGCTGCCCACGCCCACGCCCATCGTGGCGGGCGTGACCGCCGGCGCCTTCGGTGGCGGCGAGGTGAAGTTCTACGCGTACGACCCGGCCGAGGGCGACCTCGTCCGCGGTCTGGTGAACTCAGCCACCGTGCCGGTGCTCGACTCGATCGTGCTGCTCAAGAACGACACCTATGTGATGTCCGCGGCGGAGACCTCCGACTTCCTGGGCCCGATCCCGGCCGAGGTGTTCGCAGGCGGTCTGAAGGACACCGACGACCTCACCGTCGTGGCCGACTTCGTCTACGACTACTCGCTCGCCGCGACCCCGTACAACGTCACCCTGAACGTGGGCAAGGCCAAGGCGCTGCCCACCGCGGGCACTGTCGCGCTCACTAACGTGAACGAGACGGTCGGCACGATCGCCGACCGTCTCGTTCACGTTGGTGAGCGCGACAGTGCCCGCGGTGGGCAGCGCCTTGGCCTTG